>NZ_JAOWRF010000300.1 GCF_025753815.1 Plectonema radiosum NIES-515
GCAGAAGACGGAATAGCATATACCCTAGGGTCTCGTGGGCTCGGAGATGTGTATAAGGGCCAGGGGGAGAGGGGGGGAGTGGGAGAGGGGGGGAAAGATGTTTCCCATGTTCCGGTGTCTCCAAGGAGTCCCCCTTGTCCTCCTTGTCCTTCTTGTCCCCCTTGTCTGCTTGTCTGCTTAATCTGCTGCAAATACTTCTCTGCTGTGGTGAATTCTAACTTCGGGAAGAAAGGTGATTTTGAAAAGCGTTGAGCCGTTTCTAACATATCACGAGTCGGACCGCCGCCGTGATCGCCGACACCAGGAAGCCAGAGACAATCTTCTAAACCAGTTTGAATTTGCCATTCACAAGCATATGATGCCATTTTTACCGGATCGATGCCTTCCCCGATAAGCGCAGACATATAACTAAATACTTCACTTCCATCAGGCGATCGCCACCAAAAAGCGCCATAATCAAACTTAGTCGTATCATTCCAGCGCAACTTCTGAGTCACAAAAAACTCAATTCCAGCCATTGCCAAAAACTGCGGTAAAGTTGCACAGAAACCAAAAGTATCCGGAACCCATACTATAGTCGAAATCTTGCCGAATTTTTCTAATACATAGCGTTGACCATATAGTAACTGACGAGCGATCGCTTCACCCGAAATCAAATTAAGTTCCGGTTCAACCCAAAAACCCCCCAAAACCTCCCAACGTCCACCCGCAATCGCCTTTTTAATCCCTGCAAACAAATCAGGACGATATTCTTCCACCCAAGCATAAAGCGCTGGAGTCGAATGACAAAAAATCAACTCCGGAAAATCCTCTTGCAACCTCAAAACCGACTCAAAAGTACTTTGTGCAGCCTGCCAAGTTTCACTCACCCGCCATAACCATGCTAAATCAAGGTGAGCATGACCCAACAGATAGATTTTGGATATTAGATTCTCGATTTTCGATTCAACAAGATTTTGACGCATCGCCAAAAGTCTTCTTTCCAACTCTTCCTCTGCGTCCTTGGCGCCTCTGCGGTTCGTTATCTCCTTCACAACCCCTGCCAAAACACCCAACTTATTCGGCGCAAACCTTTCTAAAAAACACAACAACACAGCCAATTCATCAGCCAAAAAACCCGGATCTAAAGCATTATTAGATTCATACACCAAAAGCGATCGCATCAAAGCCCCATCACAATGTCCCGGACTTCTCAACCGCACAGCAACAATAAACTCCTCCCCCAGCATCACCCCCCGACTCAATAACACCCTCGGCGAACAATCAAACAAATCACCCTCAACCACCAACTCACCATTCACATAAACCTTAGCAGAATCTGCCCACCAAGTCAGCGCCAACCGCAAACACAAACCAGTCAAAGGAAAAGAATGTAAATTCTGAGGAACTATTAACTTTTGCGCCAACCATAGCACTTTTCGCCCCTCAACCCAAGCAACATGTCCTTTCTCATTCAACTCAACAGGTGTCCAAAAAGACAATTCCGATGCTGTAATATCCGCAACAGCTAAATCAGCTTCCTTATATACCCAGGTAGACTGAACATTTACTTGGCAACAAGAGCGCAACTGCTCAATTGCTTCCACAATCAATTTAGTATCAGATGAAAGTACAGGAAGGGTCATATTTTCGCTAAGATGATGGCAATTACTATAATTAACAGCTTGTCGTATTTATTGTTTGACGCAAATCCAATAAATAACAAAGCGCTCAATAAAAGTTCATCACTATGCCTTCTGCTTCCTCCAATCGTTATCAAAGCAGACTATTTAACTTTGTCCACCGACAATCGCGGCGTTTAGGCGATCGCTTGGATAGCACTTTTCGCCATCTGCAAGTCGCGACAAAATGGTCATTACAAGCACTGCTTTATCCAGTAGTTATGTTGGTGCAAAAAGCAGTCGAATCAGCAGGTAAACAACTGCACCCCCAAGCGCCACAAAACAGGCTACAGTTAGAAGCAAATAATAGTCCTTCTCAACCAGAAACTCCCCCAGCTACTGATACACCGATTCAACGAGTGTTACAAGCGCTCTTAGACTCCTTGGAGACACAAAGACAGGGAGACAAGGAGAATGTAAGTAAAAACATCTTAGGATTTTGGTGGTTGAAATTTTTTCCCAATCAACCCAGCACATCTAGTCTGACTTACTCCTCAGTAGAAGACTGCTTAGAGACACAAAGACAGGGAGACAAGGAGAATGTAAGTAAAAACTTCTTGGGATTTTGGTGGTTGAAATTTTTTCCCAATCAACCCAGCACATCTAGTCTGACTTACTCTTCAACGGTTCCAGATACTCCCAAGCGTCATCTAACGACAGTGCGGGGAATAGCCAGCCAGTTGGAAAATCGCAATTTGGTACTCGTCAACGCCGAAAATGAAATTATCGATATTTTAACACCCCAACAACAAGAAAAATTACAAGATAGAATTATTGGCGAAATTGCAGATTACTGGCATTCTTGGCGGTTGGCTAGAGAAAAACAAGAAACAGAGGTGTTACCAGAAATTGAGCGGTTGTTGACAAAGCTAACAGGTAATGATACAGTCCAACCTGCGTTAATTGAAGCAACGGAAACACAACTTTTAGTTAAGTCTGATGAAGTGCTCGCATTTCTTGATGCATCTGTGGCGAAGTTAGAATCAAATTTAACGCCTTTGTCTGGTGCCACATTAGCTGTGCAACAACGCAGCTGGGAAATTATTAAAGTTGCCCAAACTCAGTTAGACAGGTTTCTTTACGGGAAAGAATTAACAGTTCCTGGTGAAGATATTCAAAGCGATCGCTTGCGAATTCAGGCAATAATTGAAGCTGCGATCAATTACTTTTTTGGACAACGCACTGGTAGAAAACTCGACGCATCCCCAGCAGCATCTGTTAGCCGTCAGTTGCCAAACCAAGATTTAGTCGCAGATCCAAGGCTTAGTTGGAATAATTTATTTGGCAATTTGGAACTGATTCAGGAAGAAGTTACACAAACAACAAATCCGGCAATACCTGCAAGTCAATCACCAGGGTATCTACAAAACTGGCTTAATAGTTACCAAAATATCCCGATAAAACCAGCTTCAAAATTAGTCAAACGGCAAAAACCAACTACCAACTTAACTCGATCTGAAAAAGCATCTGGAAAAGTCGTCACTAGAAAATCAACTGAGTCGAAGATTTCCCAGGTTCAAAGTAACAAAGGGGAAATTTCTCCAAAGCAGCGTTTTCAAACAACTGAAATTGAGGCTAAACCAGATTGGATAGAAACCAAAGCAACATCAATCGGGTATGAAAAGCATCCTTTAGAGCTAATTTTAGCATGGCTTGATGCCGCGTTGCTTTGGTTAGAGGAGAAGTTTGTGAGATTTTTTCAGTCGTTGCAGCAGTTTTGGGTAGGGAAATAGTCAGGATGCCGAAACCTGCGGGAATTCAAATTCCTGGCTGAGGCGCCTAAGTCTATTTATTTTCGGCATTCTTACCCACCCAGAACTGAAGTTCCACAGCTGATAGCTAAAGTCAACTATAGTTGACTGAATATGTTAGTCGTCTTGAGAGGACTTTAGCTATCAGCTTGAGATTTTAATCTCAGATTTAGTTGACTGAATATGTTAGTCGTCTTGAGAGGACTTTAGCTATCAGCCTGAGATTTTAATCTCAGGTTGACTTAAGTGCTTGTTGAGACTGTAATGAACTACTAAATTCGGCACGAAACTGCTTGACAACGCGATCTAAACCTACCGAATGTGCAGCTTTGAAAAGTAAACGATCGCCTTTTGTGACAAACTCTTTCAATCGAGCAACTAAAAGTGCGTGAGTTACAAAGCATTCCGATGGAATACCTTTAGCGCTGAGTGCATATTCTTGGGCATCTTCTCCGTCAACCAACACCAGCAAACCGTCTAAATTCAACTTTCGCACCATTTCTCCCACAGAGGAGTGCAATTGTTGCGATCGCTCTCCCAATTCTTTCATTGCACCTAACACGGCAATCTTCCGTTTACCGGGTGTATCTGCCAATAATTGCAACGCTGCCATCATAGCTTCTGGTGCAGCATTATATGTTTCATCTAATATTATCACATCATTGGGCAAAACAAAACGTTGCGATCGCCCGGAAGGCATATCAACCACAACGCCAGCTTTCAAGCTCGACCAATCAATATTTACGGCTTGGGCTACCGCCAAAGCCGCCATGAAATTGGTCGCATTATGGCGTCCGGGTAACGGTAAAGGCAGTTGGATTTCCCCGACTTTCACAGTCTGATTATCAATTAAAAGCCCCTGAATATCACCTCCAGACAAGCCATAAGTCAAAGTTTTGCCTTGCCACACTTTCGCTGCCGTTGCCATTAATAACGGGTTATCGTGATTAAGAATTGCGATACCAGATGATGGCATTTGCGCTAATAACTCACATTTTGCTTCGGCGATCGCTTCGGTGGAACCGAGTAACTCAATATGCGCTGTTCCCACATTAGTAATTACGGCAATCGTCGGACGGGCAATTTCTGCCAGTTCGGCAATTTGTCCTTTACCGCGCATCGCCATTTCAATTACGGCATAATCATGTTCTGAACTTAATTCTAGAAGAGTTTTTGGGACACCGATTTCATTATTGTAATTTCCATAAGTTTTGTGAACTCGTCCACGGGTTCCCAAGACAGCAGCGATGAGTTCCTTCGTGGTAGTTTTACCTACAGAACCCGTTACCCCAATTACAGGAATATGAAAGCGATCGCGCCACCAAGAAGCGATTTGTTGATATGCTTTGAGGGTATCTTTGACCTGCAAGACAGGAAATCCCGGATTTTCGTATTCAAAATCAACGATAGCAGCTATTGCATTTTTAGCGATCGCCATTGGTACAAACTCGTGTCCATCAAACTTTTCCCCTCGTAAAGCCACAAATACTTCACCCGGTTGTAAAAAACGGGTATCAGTTTGAATAGCGCTACCCAATTGTGTTAACGCAGTTTCAGATAAGTTTACAGGCTGGGCAGAAAGAACTTCAACCAATTGAGTTAAGCTAACAGAACAGGGCATATTATTCAAGATTTTGTATTTCAAAGATACGTTTATTAACTTCTGGAGAGAAATACTCCTTCCGGAAGTCGTGTGAGGACAAAAGCTTCTAAATCCTATAATTCTTTGGTGAAAAACATAAAGTACCGAGGTAAACATTTTTCAACTATAGGACTTACGCAGCAATAACGGAAAAACGAACCGCACTACCAGAAGCAGAGTAAACAGAGGAATAAAGGGTTAAAGAGGTATTTTGCGCTCATTCCTGAACTATCAACACTTAGGTTAAATTGTTTCTCCCCCACTCAAGAGCACTTCACCCCAAAAACAATGCCAAAGAAGCGATCGCTCCTTTGGCACACTTAATTTAGTAAGTTATCTTTATCCCCGGTTTTTGATCGTCATCACCTGGACAACTTGTATGGCAATGTCCCTTGATATACCTAAAGCTTGATATAAATCATTTAAAAAACTATTTTCTTCTTCAGTAACCATACCCGATGCTAACACTAAATCCGCCGTTACCGCAAAAGCCGCTTCCCGTAAGTCGGGGGGCAGAGATTCTTTAGCTGTATCAAATAAAATATTGATACCATCCCGCTGGAGAATTCCTAGGAGTTTGTCAAACAGCCTGTTCATTACATCATTGGGATAACTTCTGAAAAGCTTCATCCGAGACAGAGTAGCCGTAATACCTGTTGTTTCTTCTTGGGAAAGATAACCGTCGCAGGCGATCGCTGCTAGAGTAATAGCTGCAAAGGCTTCTGCTGGAGTGAATGCTTCTTGGACTTGACTTTGTGCGCCAAACATTTTTTTGACTAAACCCATTGTAGTTTGTTCCTTCTTTTAGGTCTGAGTAGCGATGTCGTTACCTGTTCTTTATGTAGTACTTAGGTAATTTAAATAACTAATTTCAACCCTAGTGTTCTTAGTGTTCCCAATAATTCTCAGTAGTGAACACCTGCATCTAAAAGATGTGGAAAACAAGTCTACATCTGGGGTTGGGGTTAGCGTTCTCCTGATTTTTCAATCGTTTCGATGACTGCTAACCCGATACCAGAAGCTGCGATTAGCAGTATGGCTGATACTAAGTAAGCGTTGACAAGCATTTGGAGGGCGTCGTTAAAAAAAATGTAGGTGTTCATTGCTTTCTCTTCCGAATTCTATCTTGTTTAGTGCTATTTCTCTCTTCACATCCTGATTGATGTTTTTCGTTGAGAAACTACTAACATTTGCATCTTAACAAAACTTTAGCTCATAGAGTAGTGCGTTTAGAACTTTTTCTTTTTGAAGATTGGATGAATGCCTAGCATGATTTGGTAAAATACAATACTAAAAAAATAGTAAAAATTACGTCACCTTATACCCACGTATAAATGATTTTATTAATTAGTAAACTCAATAATATGAGGCAATAAAAATACAAAATATGGACTTATTACAGTTAGAAATATCTACAAGTCGTTTATTGTTACAACCGATTTCAATGAAATACAAAGAAGATATTTTTAGTGAATTCAATCAAGAAATTACTACTTATATGTATACCAAACCTCCGAAATATATTTCGGAAACAGAAGATTTTATTAAGGACTCACTAGAAGAAATCAAAAAATGTGAAAACCTTGTGCTTGTTATTTTAAATAAAAAATCTTTCAAATTTTTGGGTTGTACGGGAATCCACGAAATAAATAGTAACGATCCAGAACTTGGTATTTGGCTGAAGAAATCAGCACATGGCAAAGGTTATGGACTAGAGAGTATCATCGCCCTAAAAACATGGGCTGAAGAAAACTTAGATTTTCAATATCTTGTCTATTGTGCCGATAAAGCGAATATTCCCAGTCGTCGTATTCCTGAAAAGCTTGGGGGCAAAATTATTAGAGAATATAAGAAGACAAATTTGAGCGGAAAAGTTTTAAATATCTTAGAGTATGTACTTCCTAAGGCTGGGGACTAGGGATTAGGGACTAGAAAAAGAGTTACAGCAGATTTCACTCCGAAGTTCGTACATATATAAAACCCCTCTCTTTGTAGAGACGTAGCAGTGCTACGTCTCTACGTGTATTCGATCTTATCGCGATAGGCTGCTGTATTACCCCCTCCCCCTAAATACTATCCCGGACTAATAACTAAAACTGGCAAGTCTGATTGGCGATAATAGCGCGTCATGTCGTCAAACTTTCGCAATTCGGCACGACTTACCAAAAATTCTGGTGAATTTCCTAACCATTGTTGATTTAACTCAGAAAGCATTGTACTTAAGCTTGTGCGGTCTAAATCGGGCGATATCTCGCCAAAATAGCCTAATGTAATGTGTGCTGTAAAGTGATAATGCTGTTCAATGCCTAAAGCAACTAGTTGGGGATTTTGATAAATAGTCCGACGCAAGTTAATAATCTGCTCGTAACAGCTTTCATCTTGGGGTACCAAACAAACACCTATAGCTCTTGGCATTACAATTAGTCCTAACATCTGCCAGCAAATCAGATTATTTCCGTTTGTGATGGATTGTTGATATTGCTGAAAGATTTCCGCAATGCAAGAGCGTAACTCTTGTTCAAATTCGGGATTTTTTTCGCAGGCATCGCGGTAAGCACTATCCCAAATTAAGTCTGCCAAAGTTAGATGAAAGCTCCTAGAAGGTACAGGAACAATCAAATTCGGGTTTTTTGACAGCTGCAACAGTTGGTGTTGGTAAGCTTGTAATTTGGTATAGAAAGCAGAGTTTTCCGATTCTTCCTCCCAGGGTGGGGTAATTATCGTATACCCAGGAAAGGGTACAGCAAGTCTAGGTCCCTCAACATGGGGCTGAAACTTGAAAGATTCCTGGATATGCTGGATTTGGGATCTATAAGCTTCTGGCAGCGTCATTCTTGCTACCCGATTTAAGTAAGTTTGATAATTGTCGTCCAATCTTTAATGCCTCCCGCACTCACGTTTATTGATTTTAGGGAAATTTATCGTGATTTAAAAAGTATTTAGCTTTTCACAGCACTCAAGAAGCGATGATATTTTCAATTGAGGTTGCTCTATGCCAGTTTACGTTTACTGGGGTGAGGATGATTTTTCCATCGAAAAGGCGATCGCTATGCTGCGATCGCGCATCCTCGATCCCAATTGGATCAGTTTTAATTACACTTCAATTTCCCCAGATCAGCCCGATGCTGCGATAATAGCGCTAAATCAAGTTATGACACCGATTTTTGGTGCTGGTGGACGCTTGGTATGGCTGATCAATACTACTATCAGTCAGAACTGCCCAGATAATGTCTTCACAGAATTACAGAGAACGCTGCCAGTAATTCCGGAAAATTCATTTTTATTGCTTACAAGTCGCAATAAACTAGATGAACGTCTGAAATCGACAAAATTACTGAAACAATATGCTAAAGAATTCCGGGAATTTCCCCTGATACCAACTTGGAAGACGGAATTACTGCTGCAATCAGTGAATCAAGCGGCTGAAATCGTTGGTGTGAAGCTCAGTCCCAAATGTGCGGAACTTTTAGCAGAGTCTGTAGGTAATGATACACGCCTGTTATACAATGAGTTGGAGAAGTTACGGCTTTATACTGAAGGCAGCAATCAGCCTTTAGAGGTTGACATAGTTGCTCGGCTAGTCAGAAATACTACACACAACAGCTTTCAATTGGCAGATGCAATCATTATGGGGGACACAGCCAAAGCTTTAACAACCTTAAAAGATCTGATGAATGCTTCTGAACCTGGTTTGCGGATAGTAGCTACACTGATTAGTCGATTTCGCACATGGTTGTGGGTAAAAATTATGATTTCAAGTGGAGAGCAAAATCAACAAGCGATCGCTCAAGCTGCTGAGATAGGCAATCCCAAGCGGATTTACTTTTTACAGCAAGAAATAAAGTCTGTTTCTTTGCCACAACTTATTTCTACTTTACCCGTACTATTAGAGTTAGAAGTTAGTCTCAAACAAGGAGCTTCCGAGATATCAACACTGCAAACTAAAGTTATCGAACTTTGTCAGTTATACCGATAAAGCTGACAATAAATATAAAGCTTTTATGGATTATCTCTTTTCTTGGAACTTCTAACTTCTAAAATAATTCAAAGTTCTTAAGATATCCCTACTGTATTTCTGTGTCCGCTCGCATATGAACATTATTTCCTGTTTATTTTTTCGACCAAGAAAGCAACTAATGCTGGAAAAATCTTTTTTATTTGGCGCTATAGCCTCCGTGGGTCTAGCTTCTAGCGCTTTTGCCTTCACTTCCCAAGTTGATGCTCAAACTCCAGCTGAAATTAGAAATTATGCCAAATCAGTCTTAGCAATGGAGCCAGAGCGACGCCAAGCATTTGAAGAAATTAAAAAACTTATTGGCGGTAGGGAAATTCCCCAGATTGTTTGTAGCGACTCCAACAGCCTCAGCGGTTTGCCAAACAAGGCGCGAGATATTGCGGTAAATTATTGTAATCGCTCTCAAAAAATAGTTGAACAAAATGGTCTCAGCATTGATAATTTTAACAAGATTACTAGAGACCTACAAGGTAATGAAAAATTAAAAACTGATGTTTACAATACACTACTTGATTTGCAAAAAAAACCTTAATTTTCTCGTTGAGGCACCAGAGGGAGAGGGAGAGTTATTGAGAAAGTTTGAAGCTTTTGTTCCAAATTTTCAGCATTGCAAATTGTAAGCGCAACAGATTACCCACAGCGGCAAAACCCCTCATACAAGCGCAGAGGGGTCAAATGTGTTCTTCATTTTTATTCGCCATTGCAGATATATCAATCTTAATTGATTCGTGAAACTGTTAACAAAGTGGTGAATAATTGTATTTCACTAATCAATATTGAATTGTTGATTTTTCTTAGTTTTCGCTGTGAATATTCGCTTGTCGCTTGGCGTGAATGTTCTTCATGTGCTTTTTGACGGTATTTAAGCTAATATAAAGCTGTATGGCAATTTCTTTGTAGCTGTAGTTAAAGCGATAAAGAAGCCAAATTTCTGCTTCTCGTGGTGTTAAGTCGTATTTTTTGACTTCAGCGATCGCTACATTTTTTAATGTCTCACATTTATTTTCGATTGTCACCAACAAGCAAGGACGTTGTAACGGATCTACATCTAGCCATCTTACCCGCAAGCGAAAAATATTTAACTTATTAAGCACAATCTCATCGGAGAGAATGATGTGTTGGTTGGGAAATAAACTCCAATCAATTAACGATTTGCAATGATGCCAAATGGCTGGTGGTACAAAGTTAGCCTGAGAAATGCCTTGACTTATTTGACCACAAATGCTTCTTGCCGATGCGTTAGCATGAACGATTTCTCCTATCTCGGTCAAGATTAAGATGCCATCTTGTAAGCCTTCAATTACTTTTTGTAAAAAATCTACTTGTTTTGTTTTAGAATTAGCATGATTGAGTTCTAGTGATTCAACGGCTGTTGTTGTTAATGTGTTTGTTATGCTTATCATATTAAATGCTTCAATTTTCAAAACACTATTTATTTAATAGGTTTGATTTGCAGAAATATATGCACGCTGAGTTATCTGCATGACTCAAGGCATACGGAAAAAAATAACATTTGACCTTATCCGCTGATAAAATTGACTTGCATCCTCATATCGATGGACTTTCATTTCAATTACCCAAATTTTCTTTGCCAGTAGCACTGCTCATTTGTTCTCGCAAAATAGCAACTTGAAAAATGATAATTTTCTCCATTGCTCCACCTTCCATAGTTCCCATCCAGCGAATCATAGAAGAGAGAAATAGTTCTTTCAAGTAAGCGAAAGAAAAGCCATCTGTCATTGCAACTATCTGATTTAAAACATCTTCAGATAGACGCATTGCACTTTGCAGACGATTGTTCCAAAATTCTATGTAAGCTTGTCGTACTGTGATGTCTGGCAGTTCAAAATGATACTTGCGGTCAAAACGACTGGGGCGATACTCTTACAGAGTCACTCCGTGAACGCGAATTGCGGAATCTAATCTTTCAGGGTGATTGGTTGTCGCAATAGTGACAATTCCCTCATTATATGCAAAACCATCAAGTTCATTCAAAAAGAACGAGCGATTTTCATCAGTTAATAAAGAATCAATATCTTCTAAAACCAAAATACAAGGAGCAGATTGTCGTGCTTTTTTGAAGACTTTACGGATGTTTTCGCTATCAGTGTCATACTCTGACTTAAAGCTTTTAATGTACAAGCAAGGTTGCTGCATTTTATTAATTAATGCTTTGACTGTGTGCGTCTTGCCATTTCCTGGGGAACCGATAAACAAAATTCCTCGCTTCCAAGGTACATTATAAGCTGCGTAAGTTTCGCGAGATGCAAAGAAGTTTATTAAGTCGTCTTGAATGTCTTGTTTGAGAGTACCATGCAAGATGAGATTATCAAAAGTTGCGCTTTTAATTGCTTGAAACAGGTCGGGATTTTTTGCCCAGTAACCATCTTCAAATACTAAAACTTCGTCGCGAATTTCTGAGTTCCAATCACAAACAGCAGTAAAAAAGCTTTCGGCAATCTCTTTGCTATCAGCTAAAATCCAGTAATAGCGAATTTTACAATAACCTTCATGCCAACTCATTAAAAGTACGTCAAATTTATGCCCTTGCCATATCACCTGTAAGTTAGCATTTTCAGTATAATTGTCAATTTTATTCTCCATTCCATCCCAGCCAGTGATAATCTGGTTGTGGATAAATGTTTGTTGGTGAAGAAAGCAAAAGTTTGCTTCTGCATACTTCTCTAAATCAAATGTAGAATCGCTACCTTCTACCAGTGCTTTTTTGGGATAAAGCGCGGCTAAGTATTGACTTACATGGTAGGCGATCGCATTATTAGGAAGGCTAAGTGCTTCTGTTATCAGTTGTTGCATTTTCACGTTTATTTAGTCCCCTGGTTGTGGCACGATCGTCAGTACCCTTGGTAATTGTCTACAAGACATCTAGGACAAATTCCTGATATTAATATTATTTAAGACTTCGTTTGTCAAGCTTAAACAAATTTTTGCTCAAACTTATACATCAAATCTATCCTGCCTTTACGTAACATTGCGGGGTCTAATCTTTCAGTTGTGTTGCAAGTCATCAAGATAACCAAACGCTGTTGCATTTGAATACCAGATTCATCAATTACACTTTGGTATAATGTGCCATCCAGCAAGCTGAGAATGTGTTCGGTTTTATTATTGTATTGCGCTACTTCGCTGGCACGGTCTTGTGCTAAGTTATCAGCTTCGTTGATAATAATACAAATTCTTTCTAAGTATGTGGGTGGGACAAAGTTAGCGATCGCATCGTGATCTAAAATAAAAATCACATACCCTAAAGGCACAAGAATTTCTTTAGCTACAGCTTGCGTCCATGCGGTTTTACCTGTACCTGGTTCCCCATGTACTAAAACTGCTAACTGCTTTTGATTGAGAATCGCTTGTTGTACTGAATCTGTAAAACTTTGGATATCGTCAGGAAAAGTGCGAATGGGAAATTGACTGTGAACCTTACCCACACGACTTTGATATCCACTCAACATCATTGCTAAGTCGAAGGTTGCTTTGTTAATTAATGGGGTTAAAGTTCTTGCCATTAAAGTATATTGTCGTCTTCCGCGATCGTAAGGGTCAATTTGCAACCAAACATCGTGCCCAGACCAGTAAGCATAAACTGTATTTATCACATCTAAGCGCTCCCAGTTAACAAATCGTTGGACTGGAAAATAAAAATCTCGTTCTAAATAATATTGGGTAATAATATCTGGACGACCTAATAATTCTAAAACTCTTAATACAGTAATTTCTTGGAGTCTATTCAGGACGTAATCAATGGGAATACTGTTGCGGCTAACAAATTGAACTATGGGCGTTTCTGTACTTAAAACATCTTTATAGCGATGATCTGGTGAGTTAGGTTCTGGTGTGATGTAATTCCAAAGTTTTTCTATTTCGTAGCGCGTATTATCAGAAACAACATTTAATATATTAGCCCACCAAGCATAATTAGTCCGTCCCAAATTATCAGCAATATTACTTGCTAAATTCAAACTTTTCTGAGTTAATTCTCCTGCGTCAGTATACAACAAATGCCACAAAAATCCCCAGTCAAACTCTCGATTAAATGGGCGCCAACCGCTAGCCAATAAGCTTTGACGATTGTTATTCGTTGGAGCGCCTTCATTTTGTCTAAAATAATCAAAATCCATATTTTAATTTGTGTGGCGGTGGTTGAGTTGTTCTGTTGTAATCTAGGAGATGGTAATATAGCACTATGAACCCCGGCAGGTTAAAACATCTGCCCACTCCCTCGACTGACTGTCGCAAAACCTGCCCACAGCGGTCATGGAGGAGCCTGGGTTAGTATAGCCGAGCCACTACTAGCCATGCCGACAGTCACCCATGTGGCATCTAGGCTTAAGCGCAGCTAGGGCAACTAGGTGCTTTCTAATTATAGTGATTATTCCGGCGATCTTAACCTGCTACTTATGATTAATGTAGTTCAGTTCCACCTTGACGAAGTAGATAGCGATCGCTGATTAATTTCAGCACTACTCTACCTATTTCGGGATGCGTTCTCTCAACTATTGGTTGCACAACAACACCTTCCATCATGCAATTTGGACTTGTGACACTATCAGCATTATTGAACTGAGACACCGTCTGCCAGTTGTAAGCACCAATATAAAGTAAAGGCACTCGTGGGAAATTAAATTCTTCACAAAAATCTACAAACTCATTGTGATTGATAAATTTTCTATCACGACGTACAGCGAATAAAGCAATTTTAATTTTGCCATTGTTTAAGCCGTATTTAATATCTTGTACGCCGTAAATTTCTCCAAAAACCTGAGTATTTAGTGGAAGTTTATGCAAAGCTTCATTCTCGTTGTATGCTCTAATGTAAATTAGAGTTTTATTCGCTTCGCTATTTTTCCAAAAGTAATTGTGACTGCCAATTTTTATGATGCCGTACTCATCAACTAAGACGGTGAAGTTAGTTCCATGTAACTTCTCTGTGACTACTACTTCTTCACCCTCAATTAACACATCTTTGTAACGCTTTAAATTCTCTGGACTGGGGAATTTATAGTGTCCAATAGGACTTTCCATTTCTCCACTCATTCCGCGAGGAATTGGGTATTCGTATTTAGTAACGCCAAAATATTCGGTGTAATCATCTCCGACCTTCCCTGTAAAGTTATCACCTACTGGAATAAGCAATCCTTCAGAAAAAAATCCTCGCAGTTTAGCGGCACGCAGTTTTTTAGAGTAGTAGTTAGCAATGCCAAATTCATCAATAAAACGGTCTGGAATTACGCTATCAATCGGAAAATAAAATGCTAAATCTCCAGTCTGAAAGTTACCTTTGGCGGTGATAACTTGATATGCCATATTTTCAACCGTAGCAATATCTAGCCTATCAGCATTGGGGTGAGGATTAACGCTGTTTATTTTGACTACTTCAACTTGAAAGATGCTCATGCTTCACCTCTTTGAGAATTTTTGCAGATATTTGCCTTTTATTGAAAGATGCAAGTAGAATAATTTAATTTTTTTTTCTTCTTTAATTGCGGTGCAGCGATAACTGCCAATTTGGTCAGTGCAGCTTTAATTTATAAAAATAGTATTTGCGTATGCTGCGATCGCATCTGCCACTATGACGACAGTATTTTTTGAAAGCAACATCCACCAAGCACAAAGATAAAGGTTTTATTTATCCAGTTTTTCGCAAATTTCCTTATATCTGCGATCGCTAACCAGTCATGTGGCTTTTGTCTAACGATTTAGAAATATATGATGCTTTTGTTTATGGCTATTTTATACTACAAATATACTACACATTTGTCAAGGGAGTGGATGGTAATTTTTACAAGCTGCGATACTCCTTTGGAGTCGCTTCGCGATCGCAGCAAAGAAGAAATAAGGAGTGAAGTACGCTAATCTAATACAGCGGGGGCGTAAATCAACCGTGAATGAGTTAATTTTGCCTTGGGTTAGTAGTTTGGGGTTGTTAATCTTGTTTGAGAAAAATGTAATACAGTGGTATAATGTAAAATTATAATTAATTTTCTTAACATTTTCTCAGCAGAGTGCTATTATTTCTTACATTTATCTCATATAATTAAGAAGTGTCCGATCGCTTTGTCAGTTAGATATATTCTTTCCTCGTGCATGTCTTTAGTGGGCAAAGATTATCAGCTTTGAAGGTCGAAACAAGAGCCAGTCTAGAATGAGCGTGCGATCGCTCTCTTGAGTGCCTCCGCTGTTGTCTGTCATAAGAGTTAATCAATTTCAATATCATCTTCTGGAGAAGATATGGATTTGGCACGTTCTTTAATTAGTGAAGAAAAGAAGCCCAACTATCCGCAGCCTTTGATTTTGGCTGTGGAAGACAACGATGATAATTTACTGCTGATTAGCTATACCCTAGAGTCACTTGGTTGTAAACTCATTTGTCAAACAGAGAGTTCTTCAACCCTACTTGTAGCGAAAGAGTATCAGCCAGACTTGATAGTGATGGACATTTTGTTACCTGGTCTGAGTGGTATTGATGTTGTACGTTATCTCAAAAAAGAACCGCTAACTTGTAAAATTCCGGTGATAGCAGTTACAGCTTTAGCAAGCTCGGAAGAACGAGAACGCATCCTCATGGCAGGCTTTGATGGTTATATCAGCAAGCCTTACATGATTGAAGATTTGGAAGCGCTGATTTGCTCTTTCTTAGGTAAAAAGCTCAATCAGGAATTATCTTTTGACCTACAGCAACAGTAGTTTATTCAGCAGATATCTCACTATCGCTTTTATCTGTTGGCTTTTTTTTAGTCTTGGAAGCTGGAGGGGAATTACGAATATTTGGGGTATCTGTGAGTAAAGCTATAATTCCTGTACGTCCTGTCTCTAGTGTGGCATCGCTAAGTAGTTCAACTACCTCGACATTTAATATATCTTCAATTAGTGTTTTGAGTTGAGGTTGAATTGCTTCGTCTAAATCAGATCGGACTTGTTCTGCAAGTTCAATTCGACCGGTTTGCGCTAGTAACTGCTCTGGTTGAGTGATAGAATTTTCCAGGATGATGGTAAGATTGCTATCGGATAACTGACAGGTAACTTTACTCGGCTGATGTCCTAGTTGGTCGCGGTACAAAGCTTGGATACGCTGTGCGAGTGTTCTTTGAATTTGTCCACGGGTTGGGGTTGATGCTGTGGTCATGTGTCGTTGACGGTAAAGATTTAGACAACTACGAATAAGCCAGAAAGTATTGTAATCTACTTTGATTATTGATGACTTTGTGAGTTATCAGCAGTAGTGAGCTCTTGGGATGTAACTCAATTGAGAACTTGAGTTGTAACTGTCCTCATTATAGTAATAGCCACTGCCAAAAATCAGCGTCCAAATGTAGTATTTTTCACTCCTTTTTTATCCCTCTCCTGGTTTATGCAATTTGATATTTCAGATATAGCTAATGACTAATTGCTCAATTGACTTTGCTTTGGTAAGCGCAGAGTAAATACACTCCCCTTACCTACTTCAGAGAAAACTTCAATGGCTCCCCCATGTGCTTCGACAATCAGACGGGATAAATGGAGTCCCAAACCGCTACCAGCGCGTTTATTTCTACCTTGACGAAAGCGCTCGAAAATTGTTGCTTGGTCTTCGGCAGCTATCCCATATCCGGTATCTTCTATCTCAATTGTTACCAAATTTTGGTCGTTATTCTGTGCGGATTCAAAAATCCGAGTTTCTATCCCTCCTGTATCTGTAAACTTAATGGCGTTACCAATTAAGTTGCTGAAAACGCGTCGTAATTCCAAGCGATCGCCTGTAACTACACCTTCTTTCTTTTCACTTAGGTTTTCCAAACCGCTAGTATCTACTTTTAAAGTTAAGCCTTTATCGTTAGCAATTGGATTTAGTTCTTCAACTACTTCAGTTAGCATTTCTGGTAAATTGCAAATTTCGGAATTCAAGGTCTTTTTACCAGCCTCAATCCGATAAACTTCTAGCAGATTGTTCACCATCTGCGTCAAATTGTGGTTGCTGCGAATCATCACAGCGATCGCTTGTTTCATTTCTGGGGAAATCTTGCAGAAAATCTCTTGCTGAAACAAATTTAACATTCGATCCGATGCGACTAACGGAGTTCGCAAATCATGGGTCATCCGCGAAACAAAGTCTTCTCGCTGACGTGCCATTTTTTGTTGTTCGTCAAGACTGTGTTTTAGACGTAGAAGCGATCGCACTCTTGCCAGTAACTCATCTGTATCAAATGGTTTTCTAATAAAATCATCTGCTCCCGCATCCAAACCTTCAACAACGCTAGATTCAGTAAAAGCTGTAATTAACAGAATGGGAATATAAGGTAATTGCGTATTACTACGTATACGTCGTGTAACTTCATACCCATCTATTCCCGGCATCATCACATCAAGCAAAATCAAATCTGGTGGTGATTCTGTAATTTGCTGCAAAGCACTTAGCCCATCTGCGACTAAATCCATCTCAAATCCTTCACTTTCTAAAATTGTCTCAACGAGGATGAGATTATCTGGAGTATCATCAACAGCGAGAATGCGATCAATTTTCAAACTTTCAACAACAGACATGATTTACTGGCTTTTTTAAAGGAATTTTATAGTTTTTGGTTTGGGTATCTCAGCGATGTTTTGCTTTGCGGAGGATACTGAGAATTTTGGTGATCTTGACTACTTAATCTAGGTTCTGTGGGATTTTCGTCTTTGTTCAATAATGATATTTGACGTGGTATTTCAATGCGAAACGTTGAACCATGACCCAACTTACTTTCAATAATAATTTTACCGTCCATCATTTGCACCAGCGAATCTATAATTGCCAAACCCAGACCTGTGCCGGGATATTTGCGGGTGGTGCTTTGATCGATTTGCTGAAATGCTTCAAAAATATGATTTAAATCTTCGACAGCGATACCAATACCTGTATCGCGAATAGCGATCGCTATTTGATTTTGTCCTATTTCTTTAATATCGATCCAAATACAGCCAGACTCTGTAAATTTAATCGCGTTTGAAAGCAAATTCGTGACAATTTGTCGCACACGTGCTGAGTCATTAAACACCATCGGGTTTTGCAACTGGTTTTGAACCAGCACCGTCAGTTTTTTGGCTTCTGCTAGAGAACGCATTTCTGCGACTGTGGCATTAACTATCTTTGATAAATCAAAGATTTTTGGTTTTAACTCTAGATGTCCCGCTTCTAAATGGGAAAAATCAAGAACTTCGTTCAGCAGCACGAGTAAATTTTTGCCATTATTTAAGATTCGCTGCACCATATCTTTTTGCCCAAGTGTCAGTTCCCCAGTCTTGGGACGCAGCAATAATTGCGAAAACCCGATGATGGCATTTAAAGGTGTCCGCAATTCATGAGATATTGTGGCTAAAAACTTAGTTTTCAGCCGCGATGCTTCTAATAATTTCAGGTTTTGTAAGTGAATTTGTTGACGTTGTTTTTCCATCTCATAGTTTTTACGAATCAGTTCCTCGTTAGTTTCTCGAATCTGTCTGTCTGCTAAGGCTATCTGCATTTCTGCCCGGTAAACTCGGATGGCATTTCGCAGAACTTGCGCCAAATTTTCTGAGGATACTCTAGATTTAGAGAGATAATCAGTAGCACCAGCTTTCATTAGTTCCACAGCGATTTGCTCGTCTCCTTGACTGGTGAGAACTACTAAGGGAACTTTGATTTTTGCTCTTCGTATTTTTTGGATCAGTCTTAAGCCATCTTGGTCTGGTAGACGATAGTCGAGGAAAACGCAGTCATAGCTATTATTGTTTAGGGCAGCGATCGCACTTTCACAGTCTTCTACTTCCGACAGTTCCATCCGCACATCGGCTTTTGTGAGAGCGTCACGCACAGCCATGCGATCCACTGTGTCATAGTCTACTAGCAAAATTGAGAGCGTTTCTTCCATCGCCTTGAGTTATCGCTTTCAAATAAACGTTCATGTATAGCATTTTTATTTTCAAATCCATCACGGTAATTTTCTCTTTTATATTTTTTTTAATATTTTTACATTTTCCGGTATTTTATTGGATCTAAATTAGCAAGGTCATAAATTCTACTTTAGTATCTTCACCAGAAATAACCTTAATGGTTATGATGTTGTTCCCTCCACCAGATATGTGAAAAACCAGCGATTTGCACTCTAGCAGGTGTGCTTTTGCCCACAATTATACTCGGTTTGTAGCTTTATTGCCTGCAAGTGCGATCGCCCCTTGTAATACGGTTTTACTTTCACCAATCGCGCAGCAATGCTTGGGGCACGAATTCCAGGGCAAAAGAGAATGATTTGGATCGCACATGAGCGTTAAATGTTATAACTGGGCTTTCTGGGGACTTTGATTTGTTCATTTTAGTGAAAAATCACACTTTTTTATCTTTTTTTGAAGCTTTGGCAAATATTTTATTCCCAAATATTAATTACTGTTTTATGATTCATCATGAAGCTGTAAAAGTTCAAGTTCATCTTAATATTTCATAATTATTCGTCAAATATCTATATATCCTAGGCTAGATTTTTGCTTTGATGCAAAAATAAAAAGAAAAAACAATTATTTCTATCGGTGGATGTATGTTGGTAAAAGAATCATCTATCTTAAGTTTTGAAATTAAGATAAATTGATCGTAAAAGGTCGTAACTTAATATATACAATCAGGATACAGTGGGTATAGCTATGAGCGAAATAAGAATAGTTCTCATTGAAGACCATGATTTAACAAGAATGGGACTACGGGCAGCATTACAGTCTCATAGCGGACTTCAAGTGGTTGGTGAAGCGGCAAACGCTACCCAAGGACTGAAACTTTTGCAAACCACTAAGCCGGATGTGGCAGTTGTGGATATTGGTTTGCCAGACATGGATGGAATTGAACTCACCAGAAAGTTTAAAAGTTTCCAAGAAGAGACAGCAGACCAAGGAACGAAGATCCTGATCCTGACAATGGAACATTCAGAGGATGCGGTGCTGGCTGCTTTTGCGGCGGGTGCAGACTCATATTACATGAAGGATACCAGCATTGATAGATTAATGGAAGCGATCGAAGCGACTCACGAAGGGAACTCGTGGATCGATCCAGCGATCGCTAACGTTGTATTGCGGCAAATGCGTCAAAATTTGCCAGAAGATAACCCACAGTCAAGTCAGCCAAAGACCGTCAAAATTGAAGCATTAGAGACTGAATACGAGCAAGTTTTAGAAACCTACCCACTGACTCAACGAGAATTAGAAATCCTAGAGTTGATTGTTGCGGGTTGTAGCAACGGACAGATTGCCGAAAAACTCTATATTACAGTCGGGACAGTCAAAACCCACGTTCGCAACATCTTAAACAAACTTTGCGCTGATGACCGTACTCAAGCGGCAGTTCGCGCTTTGCGTTCCGGTTTAGTGGCATAATCGCATGTGATATCAATCAGGCATAATCACACACATTGTAGAGACGTTCCGGTGGAACGTCTTTACCCTAAACGATTCTGCAAGCATTCGGCAATACGTCGTGCTGCCCCTGGTTTACCCATGCGTCGCAAACCATTATCAGCGATCGCTTGGAATTTATCTGGATCGTTAAAAAGCGATCGCACGACTTGACCAACTTGGGCGGCTTGCTGTACTAAAATCAAAGATGAACCTAAAAGACGGCTTTGTGCTTCCGCAAATCCAGGGTTATATTGGGGACCATTTCCCGGAATAGCGATCGCACTTTTTCCCAAGCCGATAAATTGTTCTGTGGCTGTCCCTGCCATTGCGATCGCTAAATCTCCTAAATGCAAGCAGTCGTTATAAGCTTGTTGAGTCAAAATCAGATATGCATTTTTTGATTTAAAAGTCAAGGCATTGGTATCAGAAATTTGTACGGGAGATTCAGAGCAAAGGTGCCAGCCTTGAGATTGTAGAGATTGACATAAAATGTTCAAGTCTAAACTGGACGCGATCGCACCTAAAAACACCATAGTTCCAGTATGTGAAAGGTAATCGCGTTTTGAGAAACTTTCCATCACTGAAGAAACTGCAACCATAATTTGTTCCCAATTCCCATAAGCTTCTGGTGGACGAGAACCAGGTAAAAGAGTCACAATTAATGGACGAATTATTTCTTGTTGTTCAGCATCACCACGATAAAATCGTCCTTGAGGAAAACTCGGTTCAAGTCCATCCATCATCGGATTCCCCAAATCAAAAGCCGGAATAGACCACTTTTTTAAGATTTCCGTGGTTAGCGAATCTCTCGGAAATATCGCTTTGCAGTGGGGACGACTCATCAACCAACGTTCCCAAGGATGGTAAACCGAACCGGAAAAATTTTCCCAACGTGCAGCTTTTGATTTGCGTTGCAGTAACCCAACTTCATCCTGCACATAATATTCTGACTTTGCCGTGCCAATAAAAGCATAATTAGCACCGCTCCCCCAAGCAAACAACAGCGGTACAATATCCCCTACAGCTAAAATAGCGCTCTTATTACCTGATTTATTTTGCAAATTTACCCAACTACGCACAGCTTTAATTTGACTCAGGGTAAGTTGCAGTAAACCACCACGCACATCTCGCACTAATTGCCGTCCATCCATGTAAATAAAACCACCAGAAGGCAGAGAACGTACTGAACCAATCAGGGGAATATTTAACTGTTGGTAAGCATATCCTTGACCCACTATAGGCAAAGCGAAGATATCTGGAGGGTTAGGTAGTTGCTGGAGTTCTTGCAAAATGCGGACAGCAATTACATCCTCTCCATGACCATTACTTAAAACAAGTAAACGTAAGGCAGAAGTTGTAGCCGACGAATTTAAATCTAGGGATAACCTAGGTAGATCGCTCATAAGAGAAACAAAAACTCATAATTAACAGTCTGTTTGGGCAAGAGGAATGAATGGGAGTATCAATCATCGGCGTGGAAGCTGGAAGTTAGTATTATTCCCCGGACTACCTCAGTACAAAAGTACAAACTAACTCCCAGGTAATCAGGCTAAAAACATGCAAGTTTCTTCTGCGGCAATTTTGACTTTAGCTACCTTAGCGACTAGCAACGCTACTGTTGCGATAGCTGCACCTTCTATAACTCCCACTCAGCAAGAATTAGCCGGCTTAGTAGTGCCGGTGACTCAAGAAAATACACCTGCACCGATCAAAGCGTACACGCAAAGCGGCTTGTCGCAAGACATCGCATCCCCAGAAACAATAGTCGTCCAACAATTTTCCCAAACTCCGGCTAATAATAACTCAATAGTACCAAAACAAGAGGTTGAGATAGGAGGACAAGGGGACTCCTTGGGGACAGGGGGACTCCTTGGGGACAAGGGGACTCCTTGGGGACTGCGTGATCAAGGAGGACAAGGAGGGATTTCTCCCTCATCCCCAGTGGTACTAATCCCCCCCTCCTCCACTC
>NZ_JAOWRF010000279.1 GCF_025753815.1 Plectonema radiosum NIES-515
AGCGCCAGTCGCTCCGGTGTCCCCTTTTGGTCCTTGGATTCCCGCAGCGCCAGTCGCTCCGGTGTCCCCTTTTGGTCCTTGGATTCCCGCAGCGCCAGTCGCTCCTGCATCCCCTTTATCCCCTTTCGGGGCAGTATTTGTTTTATTGTATAAAGGCATCTAATCTAATTAGCCGGTGGTTCTGCATAATAAAACTCTCTGATACGGGCAAAACCATTTGTCCCATCCCAAATACCAACAAGTAGTCCAATATAATTAAATGGAAATTCGTAATATCCTCCAGGGGTAATCTTGACCGCAAAAGAAGCTTCATTAGTAAACGTGTCAAGTGATAAAGTGTTAAGTGAATCGTTCCAAATAGTTACCCCTTTCCTTCTAGCGTCTTCATATAAAAGAGTAACTTGTTCAATAGATGCAGGAATATCCGCAAGACGCGTATGATTACTAGTAGGCGGAGGTGCAGAAGCGCTAATGAAAGAAGGATTGTATAAAGGCATTGATTTTAATTTTTAATTAGGTAAGTATTCCCAAATTTTAAGGTCGCAGTTTCCGACAATATCTGCAAAACGAAAACGTAAATTAAAACGGTCTAAAACAACAGGATAAATTATTACTTTCGGAATTTTATTAATAATAATAAATCTCTCACTCACTTCTGTTGTTCCCCCTAAAGCCGCAATATATAGTGTTTGAGTCAGGTATCCTACTCTATTTTTAGGATTAACATTTGTGGTGCTTGCAAAAACGCCTATGTATTGCGAAGTGAAAATATATGGAAAGTCGATATTTGCATTACCTAAAATCTTTTGACTAATTCTTGGTTTCCAAATACCGACCGCTAGATCCATATTAATTAGACTTAATGGTTACGTTGTTGATGTTGTACTCAACAGTTCCTATTTGAACTTTTTTACCATTTAGCGCCCCGCCCGTGGTGACAGCATTCAATTTGTCAGGTTCGCAAAACCGATTAATAGATTTACTACTCCCGTCCGCTGCTGTATAGCCAATTCTGACTACAGCAGGTTTGGGACTGCTAGCGCCAAACATCAAACCCTTGTCTGTGTCTTTAGCTAAAACAACACCCAATCCTGCCGCAATATTTTTATAAGCATTTTTCTTTCCGCGCCACGCATAGCGAATCGCACCAGCATTTCCAACACTTCCACCAAGATTGATGTAATAAACTTTAGTCTTCGGTTCTGTTGTCATCGTATTTCTTCCTTATTTTTGACGTAGTAAAGAATAAAACTAAGGCAAGTATGAAGTCGGACTGGCAACTAACGAGCCACTACCATCTACAGTAAAAGTAGCGGGTACTGAGAAAGTTACTGAGACAAGTTGATTTTCGGTGTCTATGCTAACTTGAATGTTGTTTGGTCTAGTTTCTACAGGGATTGCTAATTCTGCAATTTGAATACGTAAAGCGGTTTCCCAGAGTTGTCCTTCTAATGTGGTAGCGTTTGAGCCGATTGAAGCTGCCATTGATTTTTTTGTTTTGAGTAAATTAGATGCATAAAACCTAGCCGAGTAAACGCTGATTAAACAAGGGTTATGATTAACTTTCCCGATTGAACCTTAACCCTCAATCGAGTTACACCTCACCACATCTTAAGCAGATTATTTTTTCTTTTTCGCCGATATATCTAACCACTGTTTAAAAGTTTCTACGTCAACCTTGTAGACATACCATTTACCCGCCCATTTAAAAGCGCGTAACCGCTTACGAATAATGTGATATCTAATAGTAGAAGTTGATAAAAACAGCAATTTAGCCGCTTCTGGAAGTGACATTGCAGGTAGGTTTAACATTTTTTGACACTGAATGCGTTTTGAGCATTTTTGCGTCATGGAAAGTCTATTCTCCAATCTGGCTTATTATTTTTCTGTCCAGTTTTAAAGTATCTGCCATACATCGGCTTAACTTGAGTAGGCTTAATTTGAGCGTTAATTTTCCCCCCCTTAAAGTAAGAGCCTTTAAGCATATCTTTAATAATCCAAGGTTTAATAGCGTTCAAAATTTTGGTGCATTCAGCTTCATTCGCCGCGTTAATAGTTACTTTTGAATTATCTGCTAATACTAAAATACCCTCCCAGTTGCCTTTTTTATAAGCGGGTAAAGGTGGTTTATCATGAATTCCACCTTTCCAATGGGGTACTGTAATGGGGTACATGGCACTGCCATATTTGCCGTCTTCTTTCTTTTCAGCACAATGGATTACAAATTGTGGTCTATCCCCTTCATGCCTAATTTGCCATGATTGGGGGATGGATGCGATTGGCTCTTCTTTATTTCTAGCAAGACATAAATCAGCCGCTTGGCGTGCATTTTCAAGGTGCAACTGTGCTAATTGATAAGCTTGCAATGGAGACGTTGCGAAAACTTCCATTATTACGCTGTCAGTGTGTGGCAACCACTTATTCGTTTTATCGTTATATTCGCACTTGCAAATAGGTACTTCAATTGGAAATTTCTGCTCTTTTAAAGTTTGGTCAACTATTTTTTTTATCAATCTGTAATCGATTTCTGTAGGTTTAGGACAGCATCCCATACGACAACAATCATCCTCAGGTGGTGGTGGTGGTGGTGGTGGTGGTGGCGGGGGTGAGGGTGGTGGTAATTTCGGGTAAGTACAGTTTTTAGATTTATTTGATGACTGAACTTTTATTACTTCTGGTTTAAATTCAGAAGTAGTTGACTTTCTTAATAATTCCGGGATTACTCCTGGTTTATTTCCGAAAATGGTTACATCAAGTTTACTTATACAATAAACAGGATAGTGGCGCTGTCCAAACGGAGGGTTTATATCATAACAATCATGATTAACTTCTATTGCACTGATAGATATCTGTTTAATAGTTACCCCATCTATTTCGTACCAAAAAGTAGATTCAGGTTCGCCTCCTGAATCTACAATATCTCCAAAACTTTCTGGGAAACATTTACGATATTGTGCTGCTACTGTTTCAATACCAACAGGAATTATAGTAGGAAGGCTAGTGCCCGTCTCTGGGTCATAAATATACCCCAATAACTTCCACCCGAAAGCAATTGTTAAATAAACTGTTCCACACAAATCGTATTCATTTGGATCGAACGGTGGAGGCGTAAATGTAGGTTTTATCGGTTTAGGTTTTGGTATTGGTATCGGTTGAGGTTTGGGGAATGATATTTCTGGGAATTTAAAATCAGGGAATTTAGGTATTTCTAAATCTGGTAATTCTGGTAAATCAAATTTGGGTATCTTGATTTGAGGGATTTCAAAGGTAGGTTTGTTACGCCATAAATCATCAAGTAATTTTTCGGCGCTTTTTACAGCGTCTTCTGTTAAATCTCTTGCTTCTTTCCCCGCCATGTTTCCTGTCTTGTAAGATATATCTTCAAGAACTGTGCGCTTAAGCCTTAGAGAATCATTTTCAAAGTTTTTACTTTGCGTTCCATCTATGAAACCATCAATTAAGAATCCTGCATAATAGGCAACTTCTGCAATAGCAGCCTCACCAGCCGTACCATTGCCAAGCTGATTAAGTTGCTTTGCAGATGGTGACTTAGCGGTGGTATTTGGAGTTACATCAACGGTGCGATATTGACCATCGTTCCTTAATGAGTTTTGGCGTTCGGGTAAATTATTGGGCTTTCCTAACCCGCTGTCACGATTGGGTACTGTTAATTGACCTGGCGCTGTTTCATAATTTGAGCTATTAGCTTGTTTTACCAGAGTAGACGTGTTACTGCCAGGTTGAAAAACCTCAACTTTAAAGTCTTGTAATTTAGTCGGTTCAGCATAATCTACTGGCATTAGACAAATTCCCTAATGTTAATTGAGGTGTTTTCTTGCGTAGCTAATGCGTAATAAGCGCCTGTATAAGCTGCATTGGGTGGTTCATAATAAGCACCCGGAACGAGTCTTACTAAATAAGAATTAAACGACACAGTAAACACTGTGTCGAGAAACACTTCATTCTGACTGCTATTAAAAAAGGTAATTCCTTTTCTACTAAGGTTGCTATTAACTATTACCGCGCTTTCTGTGGTTATGTTATTTGCAATGTTTCTAGATATAATTGGAACTTCAGTAATGGGTGCAACTTCTGAGTAGGGGGATTCTTCTACCGCGCAACCCAATAACATCACCCGGTCAGTACCTTGCAATAACCCGTAACCAACATCTACAACCTGGCAGGCGATGGTTGCGTCAGGTGCTACGTCAAAAGTGCCGGCTGAAGTGAAGTAATTAATTAAATCCAGATAGTAATAAGGGCGCTGATTAAATAAATATGCATCGGCTATTTTTATTAGGGGAGTGTTAGCCGTCTTCATATAGAAGCTAAGGCATTTTTTAGCGTTGCAGTTAAACGTTTCTTTATTGTTACTGGCAACTACATCGTTGGTAGCAAGAATGTCGCTTTCTACAATACTTATGGGGTCAATGGAGCTAATATCAATGGTTAACCGCAATGATGTAATAAAACCTGAATACTTCGCGTTGCTAACAATATCTTCATAATTTAACCAACCGGGCTGATAAACTTCGATTGCTTGCGTACCACTACCGGCGTTAAATTCATGCAAGATGTTGACATTCCTAAATATTCCCCTACTACTTGCCACTAATTACTAGCTCCAATAATTCCGGTGCTTGCTAGGGGGGTGCGAGTAATTATTTGTCCGCTACTCATAACAAACCCGTTTACAGCGGTTCCGTTACTTGCAGGGGGGAATGCTGCCAGTCGTTCTCCAATCGATTGCCCGGTGTTAACTGCAATTTGTGCAGATGCAGCGGCTTGACGTAACTGGTAAAGCGCCTGCACCACACCCATAGCATCTTTATAGTTGTTTGGAATGGTGATATTACCTATTAAAGGAGACACCCTTACTAAAATCCCCAAATTATTATCAAAAACCATTAGGGGTAATCCAGATGCGGTTTCTAGTTGCTGCCAAGTCAGGTCAATTATTTGAGTCATAAACTTTTTATATTTATTAACTCAGTGATAATCTAACTAGAAGGACTATGTAAAGATTACTCAGTAATATTAAAAATATTAAGGCGATCGCTACGAGTAACAGATGAGTAACGTGATCGCGCTGCAACTTATCCCCCAGTCAATCCGAGTGCTAAATTTAAGTAGCAAACAAGTAGCATAGTTCCGCTACTAAGCTAGAAAGCTTTATCTAGTGAGGTTACATCACACTGCTTATAAATACTGGATGCACGGTTAAAACTTAAATAGTCAATTGGGTTGTTATATCATGTCTGTCAACCCGCAATTAAAAAACCTCACCCCTACCCCTCTCCAAAACATCGGAGAGGGGATATAAAGCGTAGCTTTATTGGGGTGAGGTTTCATGAAAATTATCATTGATTGACCGGACATGATATTTCGTGAAACATCTAAAAATGTAGAGACGCGAAATTTCGCGTCTCTACAAAATTCTTCGGCTGCTGTAAGGGTGGGATAATCCCACTCCTACAAAAAAGGTTTCTACTTAGCCATTTTCTCGGCAACTTTGCTCTTAGCAGCTTTGAATTCTGTAGACAATTGTTCGCATTCTTGAGTACTCAAATTGTTACGAATTGCCGCAAACATTGAGCTTTCTTCTTGACGAATGTGGTCGCCAACAGCGTCCATTAATTGCTTGATTTTGTCTTTGAATTGAGATGAAGATGGATCGATCGCTTTGATTTCATCTAGCGTCCGCTTCATTTCAGCTTGCTCGTCATACAACTCTTGAGTGTCGTTTTGACCGTAGAAAGGACGTACTCTTGGGTAAACGACTTCCTCTTCGGCTTCAGCGTGAGCTGATAAATCCTTGTAGATTTGACCGAAGTATTCTTGGATCTTTTGAGGATCTTTACTTGCCAGCAGCTCTGTGAACAGAGTATTTACCTTTGCGTGATCCATCCGGATAAGATCCTGGATGTTCATATCTTTCTTATCGCTGTTTTGGGTAACAACACTACCGACAACACCGCTGAATGCTGCCATAGCGTCTTGGACTCGTGCCCAAATACCTTGGTCTGCATCTTGTCCTGTGAGTTCACGGACACCCAAAATTTCCAGAACACCTTTGAGTTGCTCTTGGTGAGCGCGGTTCTCAAAGTTAATTGTGTTCAAAGGTCCAATTGCTAGGGTCACGTCTGCACCGACTTTTTGACTAGCTTTGTGAATGGTCAAACCAGACATTACTTGTTGGTGCTTCAGCAATTCATGCTGAAATACTTTTTCATAAAAGTTCAATTCAGAACCTTGCATTAATTTCCCAATTTTTTCAACCATTTCTTTAATGGTGTCTTTGGGTTCGCCATGTACGCCATACTGAACGATAACAGTTTCCAAAATGCCCATGTTTTTTTGGTCATCATTGAGCATGTCTTGGAAACGCTTGCTGATTTCCGAATCATTGGTTTCTTTCAAAAACAATTGCTCGTTTTGAATCAATAATTGTTGTAGCGCTTTCATGTCTGCCAATTTCATGGCGATCGCAGAGCGCTTGGTATCATCTAAAGTCGCTACCATTTTTTGTTCTCCTCTCAAAAACTCTTTAAATCAGTGTTAACACTACGTTGCCATAGAGTGTTGGATGATTCCATCTTTCTTTTGAGCGATGCCAGTCAAACTAAAGTTATAGAAATTAGAATTTATTTAATAAATCTTCTGCTTATACTTTTAGAGAGATAATAGTCTTCTCTTCACTCCATCGCCAGATAGATAAATTTTTTCAGTCAATTTTCTAGATTGACTCTAAGGATATTCGCACCAGAGATAAAGCCAGAATACTCTCCCAATTCTGGACTGTCCGGGCAGGCACTAAATGAAGCCCCAGAAATAGGGTTATCTCGCCAATTACAGCAGATTGCGTTGTTATTAAATACACGTAGAAACGTTTCGCTGGAACGTCTCTGCAATGCGCGATCGCAACTTTGCTTTTATCTTATGTTGAGCAAATTACCTCCGGTTAAAAACTAATAAATTCAGGATAATAATGGAAACTACAGATACAAATCCAACAACTTCTACACCTTTTCCCAATATTCCACCACTTATTGAAAGTGACGACCGAGAGTATCTGGATACTGGTGTACCCAGCACAGTAGCGATCGCTGGACATCCTTTGCACCCTTTGAGTGTCATTTTCCCGATCGCTTTTTTAGCTTTAGCCTTGGGAACCGATTTTGGATATTGGTTAACTCGTGATTTTTTCTGGGCTAGAGCCTCAATATGGTTGATCGGACTCGGATTAGGTGCAGGTGTCTTAGCAGCTGCGATCGGGATGAGCGACTTTTTAAGAATTGAACGAGTCCGCAAGCGCAGTGCAGGCTGGGTACATATGATACTTAACGTTGCCATCCTAGTTTTATCACTCGTCAACTTCCTGCTCCGTTGGGGCAATCCTGATGCGAGAATTTTACCTTGGGGATTGTTAATCTCCCTTGTTGTTGGTACGCTAACCAGTGCTTCTGGCTGGTTTGGTGCTGAACTCTCATATCGACACAAAATCGGTGTTATTGGTGCTGGTAGTAGAAGATACCCTTAACAAGAATGAAGTATAAAGGATGAAGTTGAATTCAACCTTTATACTTTCACCTTGAGAAGATGCCACAAAACCGTAAACAAACAATATTCATCATCCTGTCTTTGCTCATCGTTGTACCGATGGGCTTTTTATTTAAGTACTACACGGGTCTTGCTCATAAATGGTTTAATGATTACGGAGCCGCCGTATTGTATGAAATATTCTGGTGCTTGTTCGTGTTTTTGTTCGCCAGAAGTCGCCCATTTATACAACAAATTCCTCTAGGGGTTTTTCTTATTACCTGTATACTAGAATTCTTACAACTTTGGCATCCCCCTTTCTTGACAGAAATTCGTGCCACTCTAATAGGTAAATGGTTACTTGGAACTACCTTTGCTTGGTGGGATTTTCCTCATTATTTGTTAGGTTGTGTTTTAGGTTGGTTGTGGCTACGACAATTACAAAAAATAGGCAATGCACAAAAAAGTCAAAGTTAAACCTAATTCCAAAGAGCAAAAAATTGAAGAACAACCTGATGGCAGTCTTACTGTACATTTAAAATCACCACCTGTTGATGGTAAGGCGAATGAAGAGTTAATAAAACTGTTGTCAGAAAAATTTGATGTGCCCAAATCTTATATCAGAATTAAGGCAGGTTTATCCTCTCGACAAAAGTTAGTTGAAATTGATACATAAGATTATGATTTCTGATTTTTTAGAGAGTTTATGTGCTTTGATTAAAAAATATCTCGTTATCAGGCTACCTACTAACACTATTTTATATGGTTAATAGACAGTTACTTGATGACAATAAATGCGGGGTGTAATTCCGGCAGCACAGACCCAAAGTCGTTCCCTGACTCTGTCAGGGAACGAGATATAATTATAATTCCTGAGTAATGCTGATGTATCGAGATTCTGCTTTGACTCGTTCTATCCAAGCTTTGATATGGGGAAATCTAGACAAATCAAACCCACCTTCATGGGCTACATGAGTGTATGCAAATAAAGAGATATCAGCAATGGTATAACGTTCGGCAACAAAGAACGTGTGAGACTTTAAATGTTCTTCCATCAAGCTAAGTGCTGCATACCCACCTTTATGTTTTTCTTGTAATACATCTTTATATTCTTCGGCTTTACCTAAGACAGAAATCCAGTATCTGGAGGTAGCGATAAAAGGTTCATGGCTGGATTGTTCAAAAAATAGCCATTGCAGTACTTGCGCTCTGGAAACGCGATCGTAAGGCAAAAACTCTGTTCCTTCGCTCAGGTAAACCATGATGGCATTTGATTCTGCTAAATATTTCCCTGGTTCAATTTCCAAAACTGGAATCTTGCCGTTTGGATTTTTACTTAAAAATTCTGGCGATTGCGTCTCACCTTTCGTGATATTAACCTCTACTCTCTCAAAGGGAATGCCAAGTTGTGTCAATAAAAGACGTATCTTATAGCCATTACCAGAAGGTAAAAAATCGTACAAATGGAGTGTTTCCATGTCTTAAATATATTGTAAGGAGGATATAGAAAATTCCGAGATTGGAATAGAATATCTTATCAAATTCTTTCAAAAAAAACAGGGTAAAATTTTAAGAATATTTGCGTTTTATGTATGAATTAGATTTCTCTGAAAAAACAAAAAACGCAAGTATTATTTGTTTATAGTATTCAGTTGTTAAATTTTAATCAGCGGTTGAAAATAAAAGTATGTGTGGAAGATTTAGTTTAAAGCACCCAGCAGAAGCAATTGCCGCTCTGCTGGCTTCTCCCTCACCAAATAACCAAACTTTTGATGTAGAAAAACTGCCAGAATTGTCAGCGCAATATAACATTGCACCTACGCAAATGGTGGCAACAGTGTTATATAACCTAGAAAGCAACCAGCGAGAATTTCACGAATTACGTTGGGGACTAATTCCTTCGTGGGCAAAAGACATCAGCATCGGGGCAAAGCTTCACAACGCTAGGGCAGAAACTGTCGCAGAAAAACCCGCTTTTCGTTCAGCTTTCAAACGCCGGCGTTGTTTGGTGCTGGCAGATGGCTTTTATGAATGGCAACGCTTAGACAGCAAAAAGCAGCCTTTTTACTTCTGTCTGCAAGATGGACAACCTTTTTGCTTTGCTGGGTTGTGGGAGCAATGGGAATCGCCAGAAAAAGAGAAAATAACCTCGTGTACAATTTTGACAACGATCGCTAACGAAGTATTAAAACCAATCCACCATCGGATGCCTGTAGTTATTGATAAGAAATATTACGATTTGTGGTTAGATCCACAAGTACAAAAGCCCGAAGCATTACAAGAAGCATTACATCCCTACCCAGCTAGTGCGATGACTGCCTATCCAGTCAGCACTTTGGTAAACAACCCCAAATACAATAATCCAGATTGTCTAAATTCAATTTAAAGAAGAATTACCTCAGCAATCAGTTAAATTAACTAATGAGGCATAGAAGCCATCAAAGAATTACAACTTCTTTGAGTCATTAGCTGCAACCAAACCGTTCGTTACCATATGCCAAGAACCCAGAAGAACGATAATTTTATTGATAAGTCCTTTACGGTGATGGCAGATATCATCTTAAAGATCCTGCCAACCAACAAAAAAGCCAAAGAAGCTTTTGTTTATTACCGAGATGGAATGTCAGCACAGGGAGATGGTGAGTATGCCGAAGCCTTAGATTACTATCAAGAGGCTCTAACATTAGAGGAAGATTCCTACGATCGCAGTTATATCCTCTATAATATGGGGCTAATTTACGCCAGTAATGGCGACCATCACAAGGCTTTGGAGTTGTATCATCAAGCAATTGAGCTGAACCCACGCTTACCCCAAGCCTTAAACAACGTTGCCGTGATTTACCACTTTCAAGGCGAAAAGGCTAAAGAAGGTGGCGATTACGACGGTGGTGAAGCACTCTTCGATCAAGCCAGTGATTATTGGATTAGAGCGATTCGTTTGGCTCCCAATAACTACATCGAAGCTCAAAACTGGCTGAAAACCACCGGGCGATCGCAAATTGACGTATTCTTCTAAAAGTGAGGAGTTATGAGTTATGAATTCTAACTCCTAACTCCTCACTCCTAACTCCTAACTCCTCACTCCTAACTCCTAACTCCTCACTCCTAACTCCTCACTCCTAACTCCTAACTCCTAACTCCTAACTCCTAACTCCTAACTCCTCACTCCTCACTCCTAACTCCTCACTCCTCACTCCTCACTCCTCACTCCTAACTCTTAACTAAAAAACATATGATTGACCGTGACCAAGTTCGTAAAGTAGCCCTTCTCGCTCGTTTAGAGTTAACACCACAAGAAGAAGAGCAATTCACCAGCCAACTGGGAAATATTCTGGATTATGTTCAACAGCTAGATGAACTCGATGTCAGCAATGTTGCACCAACAACACGCGCTATTGATGTCAGCAACGTCACACGAGAAGATGAATTGCAACCCTATTCTGACAGAGAAGCTATTCTCAACAGTGCCCCAGAGCAAGAACGCGAATATTTTAAAGTGCCAAAAATTATGAATGTTGAATAGTTAATTGTTAGTTCACGGTTAACTGCTAAATTGTGTAGAGACACAAAATTTTAGCCAGCGCGTTGCGGTGAAACACTTTGGCGGATGTCCTTAATCAGTCCCGCCGAAGAATTATTAGCATATATCCGGAAACATCCTCAAGACATACAAACGTTTCATAAATACATGGATTTATCAGGCATCTCCAGAGTCATACGTAGAGACGTAGCTAGCTTACGTCTCTACAAAAGTTTCTCTTAACGCATAATTAAATTCGGTCGATGTCTATTAGCAACCGCACCAGGTCGAGTAGAAATATCCGTCGAAGAACTTGAAACTGAATTACGATTACGCCTACAATCAAGTTGAAATTGATAACATCGCAATTAAGCCAGCCCGCCAAAATTCTCACACAGTCAGAGATACAGCTAGTTTTTAGTCACGGACTAACAAGAGACATTTACACCCCAAACAGCAAAGTTAGACGACATCGCAGCTAACCCTAAGCAATCGTCCAAAGTATAGAGAAAAATTAATCCGATACAAAAAAGCTAACAAATGCTAACAGTTGTCCGCTTTTTCTTCCTGTTTCCACCTGGACGTGTCGGCACTATCCAGTCCACAGGCTAACACGACTAATCTAGCCGCTTCTTGACTTAAATTAATCGCAGCATTTAAATCTCTATCACACTCAAAACCGCAGTTATCACATTGGAATCTTCGTTGAGACAGTAACAGAGATGATTTTTTCTCACCACAATTAGAGCAAGTTTTACTACTAGGATAAAATCTATCCACAATTACTAACTTACTAGCATATAGCCGAGTTTTGTATTCTAACTGCCTCCGAAACTCATAAAAGCCCATATCCGCTATAGCTTTAGACAACTTACTATTAGCCAACATTCCTGATACATTCAAATCCTCTATCCCTATTACTGCGTGGTTTTTGCTGATATAGGTGGTGATTTTGTGTAATGTATCTTTACGGATATTGGATATTTTTCGGTGTAGTCTTGCTATTTGGATTTTGGCTTTCCTATAATTATTTGAACCGACTTTTTTATGTCGATTCAAGTATTGCATTCTTCCTAGTTTAGATTCATACTTTTTATAACTTTTTGCTCCATCAAATATTTCTCCTGTTGATAATATTGCTAGATGATTTATTCCTAAGTCAACTCCAACAAACTCTTGTTTTTTAAGGTTTTGATGGTTGGTGAGCGAAGTCGAACTACTGGTTTCTACTTCTATTTTCCAGGATATAAACCATCTGTCAGCTTGTTTGCTAATTGTGACTGATTTGGGTTTATATCCAAAGGGTAAAAGCTCATAAGTTTTTAACCATCCAATTATAGGAACTCTTACCTTCTTATGGTCAATGTGAATTGTACCATCTAAAGTAAAGGAATCATGTCTACCTTTTTTTTTGAAGTTAGGAAACCCTTTAACTTTCTTGAAAAAAGATTTGAAGGCATCTGATAAATGTCTTAATGCGTATTGAGGAGCGCATTTAGATACTTCATAATACCAAGGATGGGTAGATTTAACTGCTGCCACTAACCATTTATGTAAGTCTATAGCTGTGGGAAATTTGATTTTGTCATCTGGGTTGGTACGATTATGTATTAGTACCTGTTCACACAATGCTAAACCTTGATTCCAAGCGTGTCTGGCTACTCCTGCGTGTTGTGCCAGTAGTAGTTTTTGTTGCTTGTTGATCTTAAGTTCTGTCTTAAACCCTAGTAGCATGATTATATTTTACACCGAACCACCCAACGTTGTTGCAGAAAAAATGACTTGGGCTGCAAGCATAAGTAAGGAATTGTTAGTAATTATTAGCTTTTTTCCGCAATAAAATTACTGCCGATGGATCGAGTGGCTTGAAAGCTGAATCTGGGCGCTATCATTTATATATCTCTTGGGCTTGTCGTACCGCAATTATGCGATCGCTCAATTGTCGATTATCCCAATTTGTGGAATTATCTCAAAGACCTTTACCAGCAGCCGCAAGTTAAGGAAACTTGCAACCTTGACCACATCAAACGGCATTATTATATCAGCCATCCCAACGTTAACCCAACTGGGATTGTACCATTAGGACCTGTGAATTGATTTTGATGCACCCCATAACCGCGATCGCGCTATGTTGTCTCTAGCAAATGATACTAATATTTTTTCCCAATCGTATCATGTCATGCAACAACCGTCATAGAGACGTTCCGATGGAACGTCTCTACAATATGCGTGATTTAGTGAACATGATATCAGGCGATCGCAATTCAAGTTTTCTCTTTTGCCTTAACACTCGCAATTAAAAAAATTAAAAACCCGGTTTATATTAATAATTGTTAATAAACCGGGTTTTTAGTATCAAGGTAAAAAATGTCCGACAAATCAGACATACTGTGGAGACTATTCTGTGCTACGTCTTGACGACGGTTGCTTGCTGTAGTCATTGTTTTTTAGTTCTAGATTATCATTACTAATCACTTTTGAATTGTCACTTTTTATGAATTATTCTACATATTTACAGGCTTTTATCCTGTGAATCTAACTTGAGGATGAATGAGCGATCCCCTAGGATAGATGAGCGATCCCCGCCCTGGCAATTACATTAGAACTACCGACAAACATGTCTAATGAACTCATAGCAAAATATGAATAGTTGTCCTTCTTGCTCCCACAAATTACTACGGCATATTCGTTGCTCAAATGTTTACTGGTTTTGTTCCCATTGTCGGCAAGAAATGCCAAATTTTGAGTATTCGTCTAAGAAGGCAGGAGCTTTATCTGCTCAACCTTTGCAAACCAAGACCTTCCCTTGATATTTTGCCTGTAAAATTACCACTAGAAGCTGTTCAAGTAGAAAGTGCCGTTGCGATTAAAGTTTGAAAGAAAATTGGTAATGGGACATCTGTTGGAAAAAATGTAGAGACGTAAGCTAGCTACGTCTAATCAAGGGTTTCGGGCAACCCATAAAGACCCCGCCGTTAACGGCGGGGTTTATAAAAGAGCGGTCGATGTCTAATGGAGCATGGGGCATGGATACTAGAAAAAGAATTATTACTTATGCTCATTACCCATCTCCCCATCTCCCCATTCCCAACTTACTTAGGCGCTTGAAAGCCAGCTTTTTCTGCTGTTAGTGTATCTTTAAAGCAGATATCCGGCTTTACTTTGTCATAGTCAGGTGACTTGGCAATGCGGTATATATTGCCTCGCTTCTTCGTTACCTCACCCTTAACAAGTGCATTATTCGGACAAGTAGTTGCGTTTGTAGGTTTTACCCCAAGCTTTGCTGCTTCAGGGGGAATAGAAGCATTACTTCCTGACTGACCTGAATCGTTAGAAGTTGAACTTCCAGGGGTGCTGGCAGGACTTGCAGTAGCGCCGGCATCAGGTGTTTCAGCTTTTTTCCCACAGCTAGTGAGGGTTAAAACGGCTAACAACGCCAAAGCGATAGTAGATTGACGAGGTTTGAGTAGATTGTTCATGTAGCAAAAATAATTTTAGCCGACTGTAACTTGGTCTGTGTTGACATCGGTAGCACCGCTAACCCCGCTTGCGATCGCCACCATTTCATCCAAAATTTCTTGACTGGGGACTTGCCCTTTTAACACAACTGTGCTTCCTGTTTGAGCGACGTAGAGCGAATCAATATCATCAAACTGCGAGTCTTCGTCAAAAGCAAGCGCAACTCGTTTTGCTAAACCACTTTGGTCATATTCTCCATTTAATCCCACTCGCTCTGGTGCAATATCTTCCCCTGAATCATCAACAGCAACTGATTCCGGATTGACTTGAGCATCATCCGGTTTTTCCATCCCAAAAAGTCTTTGTAACCAAGCCATAACTAAATTTTCCCCTTTTTATTTACACCGATAATTATCGTTGAAAATTGGTCATTGGTCATTGGGCATTGGGCATTGGGCAATGGGTATTGGGAAAAAACAATTATTTGCCTCATCTCCCCCTTGTCCCCCTTGTCCCCAAGGAGTCCCCAAGGAGTCCCCTTGCATTACCGACAGACTTGTTGCAAGGTAGCAGTGAAGTCTGGATAAGAAATAGCGGCAGCTTCAGCGCGTTGGATAATGGTGGTACCGGTGGCAACTAGAGAAGCGATCGCTAAACTCATGGCAATTCTATGATCGGTATGGCTATCTACATCAGTCCCCACTAAAGAAGTACCCCCTGTTATTTCCATACCATCGGGTAATTCGGTAACTTTTGCACCCATTTTATTGAGTTGCTGTGCCATTACTGCAATGCGATCGCTTTCTTTGACTCGTAATTCCTCCGCATCTTTAATTACCGTTGTACCCTCGGCAAATACTGCCGCTACCGCCAAAATCGGAATTTCATCAATCAATCTGGGGATGAGATTTCCTTGAATCGTACAGCTTTGCAGACGGACCGAACGCACTCGTAAATCAGCTACTGGTTCCCCAGCAACTTCGCGCTGATTTTCCACTTGGATATCAGCTCCCATCATCGCTAAAGCTTCTAAAATACCTGTGCGGGTGGGATTAACGCCGACATTTTCCACTACAAGCTCAGAATCGGGTACAATTGTCCCAGCCACCAACCAAAAGGCAGCGGAACTGATATCCCCAGGGACAATTACTTTTTGTCCATACAGTTGAGCGGGACCTGTAACAGTGACGCTATTGGTGTCCGGGTCAACCCTCAGTTTTGCACCAAAAGCTCTTAACATTCGTTCACTGTGGTCGCGCGAAAGTGCTGGTTCGGTGACAGTAGTTTGTCCCTCGGTCATCAAACCCGCTAAAAGAACGCAGGATTTAACTTGGGCAGAAGCAATGGGGGAAAGATAGTGAATTGGTTTGAGGGCAACTCCGGCAACTGCTAGGGGTGCTAAAGAATTATTTTTACGTCCCCAAATTTGCGCTCCCATTTGTTGTAAAGGTTTGACAACACGAGACATCGGACGCGATCGCAAAGAACTATCACCTGTTACAGTAAAAAAGCCCCCCGGATGAGAAGCTAAAATTCCCAACATCAATCGCAGTGTCGTACCAGAGTTCCCGGCATTTAACACATCAACTGGTTCTCGCACTCTTCCTAAACCAATACCCTTAACCCGCACTAATTCTGTATTCAGTTCCGAAATTTCTGCACCCATAGCTTGAAAACAGCTAGCAGTGCTGCGGGGATCTTCTCCTAAAAGAAGTCCTTGAATCTCGGTTTCACCTTGAGATAGTGCCCCCAACATCAGAGCACGATGGGAAATAGATTTATCTCCCGGCACTCGGATGCGACCCTGTAAAGATAGTCCCACAGGGGGTCGCTGGATAATTAAGTTTTGAGAAGCGTTTTCTTTAGTTTCTACGGTTATGACTGAAGCCGACATTAGGATAAACTGGCAATTAAGCTGCATCGGAAGTTCACAATTTGGCAAGGCTAATGCCGCCGCAGCTTACTTCCTTCTTAGTTATCGTATCGCTTTCTGCTGTATGAAACTTACTGAAATCCCAATCAAGAAGAATTCCGAACTCCCAAGATAATTAGGTAGCTTTTTACACTGCTACCTCTGCTGAAGACCGTCTGAAGAAACCCAGGAGTGCAAAAACCCCCTTTATACAGTCCGCGCAGTTTACCACAAATTTCAATTCACAAATTCTGACTTTTAACTCCTAACTCCTAACTCCTAACTCCTAACTTTTAATGCCTATAAACCGTGATTTTTGCTTTTTCAATTGAAATCCTAGCTGTTTTTATTCTGATTTGTCTCAATTCCCAATCAGCAGATTCAGTTAATATTAAGCATGTTTTATTAAATTCCTTACCCTGTTAACCTGCTACGCTACACCTAGTATTGATTTCTTTTTGTTCAATAGCTGAAGTGCCCATTACGCTCCCATGCTCACCCATCACCGCAAGCCCGTGTGCTTATCACTCATTTCCACAGACCTCCCTGTTTGGTCTGTTGTTGAAACAGCCGGGACATTGTATCAAAAAGATAGTGACCGGTTCCATTTATTATTGACTGCACCACCGTTAATTAGTTGCGAAGTAACGACTCCCCCAAGTCCAGAAGACACTTCTCACCCAGGACAGCGCAAGGCTAAACCTCCCAGCAGTCCCAGAATATTATGGATGGAAATCTCACCTTACCGGGTAATTATGACTATGCAAGGTAACGCTCAGTTAAGTTATCGTCACTTCTGGGAACAGGGCGTTTATGGTATTAGTCGTTATTGGTTGCCTACAGAGTCATTGCATCCTCACGAACCTATTCGCTTACGAAACTTTACTCAGAGTCTGAGTCTCACCGGACACCCTTTACCAGAACATTTGCGGGTAGAATACGAATTGTGGGCAGATAAAATCCAACTGGGATGCTATATCCTCAATTTGGAAATTAAGCATTGAGATTAGTTGTTAGTTGTTGGTTGCATTTTTTACTAAGCAACAACTACTAACTACTATCCAAAATAATTCGGTTCGTTCCCAGGTTTCCATTTAATATTGCAACCAATACTCGGCTTTTGTTCGCTTGCAACTGGTTTACCTGCTAAAACAGCTTCAATTGCTGCTCGTAAATCTGTACCTATTACAGGTTTATCATTACTTGGACGGCTATCATCTAATTGTCCTCGATATACGAGTTTCCGCTCTGCATCAAATATAAAGAAATCAGGTGTGCAAGCTGCTGTATACGCTTTGGCAATTTTCTGAGTTTCGTCATAACACAAAGCAAAGTTAAACCCAACTTCTGTAGCCATTTCTTTCAAGAATTCAGGTGCATCAGTTGGATATTTATTAACATCATTGGCGCTAATTGCGACAATTCCCAAATTACTGGGAATATAATCTTTTCCCAACTGCGCCAATTCTGCTTTTATATGCTTGACAAATGGGCAATGTTGACAAATAAACATTACCAACAGCGCTTTTTGGTCTGCAAAGGTCTCAAGGGATATTGATTTGCCAGATACTACATCCGGTAGATGAAAATCTGGGGCTTGAGTGCCTAACGGCAACATGGTTGAAGCAGTTAAAGCCATAAATTATTTGATGCCTTTATCTGAAAAGCTGCTTTGACTATTAGTTATTTTCAAACATACCATTAAATGGCACTGTGGACTGGGGACTGGGTACGATGTCAGAAAAATATTAAAAATTGTCAAGTCAATTAATCTGTCGAAGATGAAGTAGCAGATAGAGATATGATAATAGACCGATTAAACGTTTAGCTGCGATCGCGCTTCCAAGTGTAGTCGGAAAAAAAATATGAAGCTGTCGCCCTGTATGTCAGCATAATTGCAGCTAAACTTTGATCAAATAGTTGGCACATATTAATTCGACTAGTACAGGTTGACATGGTATGTTAACCAAGCTAGTTTTTTTGATATAGCTAACTAACCATGACAGTAGCGCTTAAGGCAAACCAATTTGAGTACAAAGCACTGTACAAGCCTAACCAGCTTATTTATGGTTTAGGTCAGACAGCAGTGATTACAGGATGGACAGTCAAGCAAGCGATCGCACTTCACCTGCACACTAGCGAGTATGCTGTTATCGGACAGCTATACTCACCCACAAGAGGGATAAACCTACTGATTCGCAATTTGCTTTATAATCCCCATGTTCGCTTTTTAGTTGTTCTCAATGCCACTAAGGAAGACAAAAATGCCGGTGCTGGAGAGTGCTTGCTGGACTTTTTCTTTCATGGCTTTGAAGAAGGTGTGTCTGACAACGGGTTGCCCTGCTGGGTAATTCGTTCAAATATTCCTGGATATATTGATATTGAAGTTGAAAAAAGTGCTTTAGAACAATTACGAGAATCTGTCAAGTTTGCTAGTGCCAAATCCATCGCTGATGCAGTTAATCAAGCCAAGTCTTATGCTTTAGAAGAAACGCTTCCAGCGTGGGGTAAAAAGTTAGAATTTCCACTGTCCACTGTTCAACCATCTATTTTACCAGGACCACGTTATGGACACCGAATAGAAGGTAAAACAATTGCTGAAACTTGGGTAAAAATAATCCATCGGATTAAAACCACAGGAACAATTCGACCAACTGGCTATGATGGACAATGGCAAGAATTAATTGATTTGATCGCAGTTGTGACTGATGAACCAGAGGATTTCTATTTTCCCGAACCGAATTATTTACCGATTGACCGCAATTTTCTTCAAGAATATATTTCGCAGATTTTAGATGATGCACCGTATCAAGAAGGGGTGAAATATACATACGGTCAACGTTTACGTTCTTGGTTTGGACGTGACCAAATTGAGCAAGTAATTCAAAAGTTGATTGGAGAAATTGATGCTGCTAGTGCAGTAATGAACCTTTGGGACGTGAAAGACCACGACAAAGGTGGAAGTCCATGTCTTAATCATATTTGGCTGAGAGTTGTGGATAATGAATTATCTTTAACTGCGACTCTCAGAAGTAATGATATGTTTGCTGCATGGGTAGCGAATGCAATGGGATTAAGAGCTTTACAACAGCATATTAGGGATGACATTGCCAAGCGTTCTGAATATGACTTGAAAATGGGACCATTAATCACCATCAGTCAGTCCGCTCATATATATGATGATACTTGGAGTAATGCCGAACAGTTGATTCAAAAACAATATGCGGCTATTTGTCGGAAAATAGATTACAACGACGAGTGCGGCAACTTTTTAATAGAAGTCGATCAAGGCAAGATAGTTGTTACACATACAACGATGGGTAGCGGTGAGGTTGTAGGTTCCTATTTTGGGAAAGATGCTTTGACTTTAATCAGAGAAATTTGTGCAGCTTCACCGTCAATACGTCCAGATCATGCTGGATATTTGGGAATGGAATTAAACAAAGCAGCTGAGTGTTTGAAAATAGGTAAGCAATACGTTCAGGATAGAAAATAATGGTTTGTGATGACCAAAGACCAACATGGGATGAATATTTTCTCATGTTGGCTAAACTAGCAGCTACTCGCTCAACTTGCCTCGCTTTTCCGGTAGGTGCTGTGATTGTTAAAAACAAGCAAGTTGTCGCAACCGGTTATAATGGCTCACCATCAGGTTCGGCTCATTGTACAACTCAAGGATACTGCTATCCGGGGTTAAGTAGTTGCGATGCTAGTAAGACTTTACCATCAAGAGCGGTACACGCTGAAGCGAATGCGATCGCCCAAGCAGCCAAGCATGGTATCTCTACAGATGGTGCCAGTATTTACGTTACCTTAGAACCTTGTCTATCTTGCTTGAAGTTAATTATTTCCGCAGGAATTAAAGAAGTTTTTTACGAAACTGTTTTCAACGTTGGAGAGAAAGCTTTGGTAAGAGATTCCTTTGTTGATGAAGGCTTAGTTATTCTCAAGCAGGTAACAGTTTCTGAAACTACAGCAAAAAGAGCATCTGACTTATTCCTCCTATTTTCTACATCTGTGATGAAAGCTTAATGTATACAGCAGATTTCAGGTAAATGAACTACATATATAAAACCCCTCTAGTTGTAGAGACGCGAAATTTCGCGTCTCTACGTCTATTCGATATTGGCGATAGGGTGCTGGATATTTAGTATAAACCAATACGGTTCAATTAAGGTTTTTGGTACTGATTTTAGACCTGTAGAGACGCGAAATTTCGCGTCTCTACAATGTTTGTTTTATCAACCGAATTTTAATATGCGTTATCCAAAACTTGTAGAGACGTAGCAGTGCTACGTCTCTACATTAATTAAGGTCGATGAGTGCGACGAATCTCTGTGATTTGGTCTGCTACATCCAAAAGAGATTTTGGCATCTCTGGTCCTGTGAGAATGATATCAACATTGGCAGGGCGTTTTGTCAGAAAGGCTAAAACTTCGGTTTCGGGAATTAAGTTAAAGTTAATTGCCAAGCTTAACTCATCTAAGACTACGAGAGAATACTTACCTTCAAAGACGACTTTTTGTGTATGTTGCCACAAATCTTGTAAGGATTGAATTTCAGTATCTTCTAGATGTGGTGTATCGATACAACGCGGCAAATCACAGCGAATCCAATCTAAGTTTTGTCCCAACTGTATGGGGTGCTGGTGTCCTTGATTAATACCACCTTTGAGAAACTGAACTACTAATACTGGTGTACCTTGACCGGCAATTCTCAGTGCTTGAGCCATAACGCTAGTAAAAAAGTTACGATACGAGCTAGTGAAAACTTGCACTAGTCCTTCAACCGGATATGGTAAGTTAATGGTCGAATTTACGTTTTTGGATTCTAACTGGGCAATCATAATTTTATGTTAAATAAACTACAAATGTTTAGGGAACTTTTACTGAGGTTGATTCTGGTAAATCTGCTTGTAAAATCAAGCTATTTTGAATAAAGTGTGGTGTGTTTGCCAACTTGATTTTTAGTCAATCACTACGTTTGTGCTGAAGTCAAGAGTAGGGAAAATTTATTTATATTATTGTTTGTTGTTTTAAAAACATTGTAAAAAGGAGAACATGTATCTGAAAGTTTAGAGGAATTAAAAAGCTATAACTAAAGCTGAAAATTATTCAATGTTAGATTGGCTGTTTGTTTGGGCAATACAGATTATCGTTGGTTGTTAATTTGACAAGATGAGGAGTGAGTAATTGTGAGATTTGTGATTTTAGGAGGTTCAGGTTCGGGGAAAAGCACTCAAGCACAAAGGCTTTGCAGACACTTTGATATTCCGTTAATTTCCACAGGTGAAATTTTCGGGGAGGCGATCGCTAATATTAGCAGTAATGGTCGTCATGTGCAGCCATATATGGAAAAAGGTGAGTTAGTCCCAGATGAAACGACGATCGAGTTTATCCTGACTCGGCTGAATCAGGATGATATCAGCACTGGTTGGGTGTTAGAAGGTTATCCCCGTACAGCTTTCCAAGCTGAAGAATTAGATTTTTTATTGGACGATTTACACCAAAAGTTAGATTGGGCAATTTATTTACAAGTACCAGAAGCGGTTATGGTTACTCGCTCTTTAGGGCGAAGTCTTCCAGATGACCAACCCGAAATCGTTCAGGGTCGCGTTGAGTTATTCTACGATCGCACTATGAATATCTTAGAATATTACGATCGCCGTCGTCGCCTATTAACTATCAACGGCGATCAGTTACCAGAGATGGTAGAGCAAAATATTCTCACTCTTCTGTGTGTGCCTTAG
>NZ_JAOWRF010000007.1 GCF_025753815.1 Plectonema radiosum NIES-515
CCCTCTCCCCCTGTCCCCTGCCTCCTGCCTCCTTCTCGATACGGTGCCAAAACCAACTTGGCGTTACTAAACCGAATTTTGTCCAAATCAGTCTTGATAGCGCCGCTTTTAGTTGGTGGTGCTATGTTTGTAGTAATCCAGCGTCCTTGTTGATCCTGTTCTATGTAGAGATCCGGATTGACAAGAGTGACATCTAGCTTTAATGTATGCTTTGTGAGTAACTGTAAGATATCAAAACCTACATCCACTCCACCAATTGCCACTCGATCGGGATCTGTAGGTGTTGCTGGAATTGCTGAAGATCCAAAGCTGACTCCAGTCAGAGAAAATCCTTTAACTTTCCCCAGCTGAACTGGACGGTTAAGTGAAGTGGTAAGGTTTTGTTCTGCCAGGGGTGCTAACTCTTTTTGGACAAAAACCCACAATCTCCAAGCACCACCGATAAGTCCAACCAATAAAAGTCCACCCAAGCCAATACCACCGCGACTTAAGACTAGAAACCAAAAACGTTTATTAATACGGGCATTAGAGTTAGGATCTTGATGGGGAGAGTTAGCCATTTGGTTTTACTATTTACTCGCCGAATGTAGCTGCGACACAGAATAAAGCTAACAGACACAGTATTTCGACATGTCATTACCAGGATACGCCAACTCAGCCAGTGATACAGAATAGATAAAAATAGCGTATAAAGAAGAATGAATGCGAAATAACGCTTAATAGCTTTATGTAGGGCGATATTCGGGCTGTCAAGAAAATCTTAAGAATTTGGGAATTGGGCATTGAGAATTGGTAATTTCCCCTTTCCCCCTCTTCAAATCCCCTTTTTCCTTTCCCCGATCGCGCCATAATTTAATGAACAGATTCAAGATAAAAGGACTGATGATTACACCCATGCGTGTTTTTGTGTTAATTTTTAATGCGCGAACAGAAAATGAGGGAATTCACTCGATTCGGGTAGGCAATCTCGATAAAATTCTGATGTTCGAGTCAGAAGACGACGCTACCCGCTATGCTTTGTTGCTAGAAGCTCAGGATTTTGCCTCACCCACAGTCGAAGCGGTAAACGCCGAAGAAATCAAAGAATTTTGTGCAAGTGCTAATTATGACTGGGAAATCGTCCCCGAAAACGGCGAATTAGCCATTCCCCCAGAAATAAATGTACCAGAAACCGACTGGCAACCAAATGCCCCGGAACAGAACAATTTTGATGAAGAATCCCAGCGTCGCAACCAAGCCTCAGAAGAACAACCAGACTTTTCTGATTCGGAAATAGACACAATTCGTCGAAAATTAGAAGGATTGTTGTAATTAGGACTAAAGCTGCGTGTCATATTTTTTCACATCGAGGTTGTCAAGAGTCAAAAGTTAACAGTCTAAAAAGTCTTGACCCTTGACCCTTGACTGGATGACAAAAAACAACTGACAGTTAATAGTTAAGGGATAATTAATAGATGTAACGGATGTAGACAATGCAAAATTTGCAGGAGCGCGGGCATCTTTTAACCGAGCAGGTAAATCCGAATAGTCTAAACTTAGACCAGCTAAGTTGTTTGGAATTCGTAGAATTGTTTAACAGCGAAGACCAAAAAGCTGTGGCTGCGGTTGAAAAAGCGAAAAATCAGCTAGCCGAAACGATTGAACGCGCAGCAGAACGTTTGCGTCACGGAGGACGCCTGTTTTATGTCGGTGCGGGGACTAGTGGTAGATTAGGAGTCTTGGACGCTGCCGAGTGTCCCCCAACTTTTTGTACACCTCCAGAGTTAGTACAGGGGATAATTGCCGGTGGTGCAGGGGCACTAGTACGCAGTTCAGAAGATTTAGAAGACCGATCGCAAGATGGAGAAGCAGCGATCGCTCAACGACAAATTACACAACTAGATGTAGTCATCGGCATTACCGCCGGCGGTACAACACCTTTTGTTCATGGTGCGCTCAATGCTGCTCGTCAGCGCGGAGCCACTACCATTTTTATCGCTTGTGTCCCTGAGGATCAAGTTCAGATTAATGTCGATGTTGACATTCGTCTCTTAACAGGGCCTGAGGTGTTAGCTGGTTCAACTCGCTTAAAAGCTGGAACAGCAACAAAGCTAGCTTTAAACATCATTTCTACAGGAGTGATGGTCAAGCTGGGCAAGGTTTATGGCAATCGCATGGTTGATGTAGCAGTGACAAATCAAAAGTTAAGCGATCGCGCTTTGCGAATTTTGTCAGACCTTACAGGCTTAAGCCGTGAAGCCGCTAATTTGTTACTAGAACGCAGTGGCAAGTGGGTAAAATTAGCACTATTAATGCATTGGACTGGTTTGGAAAAAGAGGAAGGCCATCGGCTCTTGTCAGAACATCAAAGTAATCTCAGAGCAGCCATTGAGGCAACAAAGAAAAAGGGAGAAATCTCCTAAAACCACGAACTATATTAGCCCACGTAGGTGGGCTTCGTTTGTGTACCCCTAGGCTTCTAGCCTGTTCGCGATTGCGTCCGCTTGTCCCAGGGAATAAAGCGCTACTTTATATATATATGTTACGTATTTTTACTTATAAAAACAGGATTTTAGCCAAACTAAATCAATATATATATATATATTAATTTAAATAATTTAATATCGGAATTTTTCAACCTTACCCAGTTAATACAACATTGGGCTTATGCCTTCACTCCCAAGAACTATTGCAAGCTGAACAACTTAGCTTGTCTTTTGTCTTTTTTGCAAACTTTAGTTATTTTTATACAAAATCAAGTAGTTGAGTCAGTGTGAACATTCAGATATAACCGCACTGAGAAAAATATTATTTACTATTTTTTATATAACTGAACATTTTCCACTCTTCATTTATAATAGGTCTGATAAAATCAGACTATTTAGTAAAGATATAACAAATCCTAACTCATCTTCAAATTAAACAGAATAATACAATGTATCTAAAATGTTTAAATTAACTTCAAAATAAAAATCAGGATTTACACGGATTTGGTTCAACTGGCAAAATAGTAATATGATACATGGCTATATAGTGCATCTTGATCTTAAAATTTAGCAAACCCCCTAGATTAGTAAAATGTCGGCAGGGATGTAATCCGGATTAATTTGCCAGTATCCAGTGTATTTTGAAAAGATGCTTAGTCTTTGCTATATAGCTAATTATGTTTTTTGAAGGGCTGACTTTTTAATCAAAGGAATAAAGCATGAGTCATCCGGAATTGATGGTACTGAATAACTTACTTGATGAATTTAAAAGTTGTACTCAACAGCAATACAGTGGCAAGTTAAATATTAAAAGTTCCAAGGGACATCAATGGAGTTTCTATTATCGGCTAGGACGGATAGTTTGGGCAACAGGGGGAACTCATCCGTTTCGCCGCTGGCGTAGACATATGGCTCAACATTGTCCGGAAATTGATGTAGAGAAAATGCCGTTGCGGGTTGAGGATATATCAATTGACTACTGGGGTTATCGCCTCTTGGAAGTGTTGCATGAAAAACAGAAAATAAAACGTGAGCAAATTAACCCTATTGTAGAAAATACAGTCACAGAATTGTTATTTGACCTTGCTCAACAAACAAATTTTGCCTCTGTTACTTGCGATCGCAACGCCGAAGTTATCTTGGAGGCACCAATGAGCTTCACAAATGCAGATATGTCTCTGAAGCTGATGCAAGACACGTGGAAAAATTGGTCTGAAGCTGGTTTAGCGAGCTTTTCTCCTGACTTAGCACCAATTTTGCGAAGACCAGTGCAACTCGAGCAGCAGGTAAGCCAATCTGTCTACAAAAACTTTGTGACTTTAATCAACGGCAAATATACTCTGCGAGATTTAGCAGTCAAAATGAAGCAGAGTGTACTGCCAGTAGCCCGTTCTTTACTTCCCTATATACTAAAAGGACTCATTGAACTGATAGAAGCACCTGATTTGCCCTTACCAGTCACCGAGGTTAAAAAGAACTCTACTCCTCTACAACCAAAGACCCCAACAGCTCCATTGATAGCCTGTGTAGATGATAGCCCTCAGGTCTGTCTAATGTTAGAACAGATTCTGATCCCAAACGGACTGAGGTGTATCAAAATTCAAGATCCCGTGCAAGCGCTACCAATTCTAATTGAGCATAAGCCAGACTTGATTTTCTTAGATTTAGTAATGCCCGTTGCCAGTGGTTATGAAATCTGCGCTCAGTTACGCCGAATTTCTGTCTTCGCTAACACACCCGTGATTATCTTAACAGGCAGTGATGGTTTGTTTGATAGAGTTCGTGCCAAAGTCGTAGGTTCTACGGACTTTATCACAAAACCAGTAGTCGCTGATAAGGTAATGACTGTAGTACGTAAGTATGTACAATCTAAATCGTCAGTAAAGAGCGGATCTGATTTACAGATTTGTCATTAAGGATTGATAGTTAATCTTCCATAATGTATGAAACTATTAACCAGAAAGTCAGTTTTAAATATTAAGTTTACGCTGAAACATAGCTATAGCAGAACATCTTTAAAACTAAAGTTTAATCTGACCTCAACTCTCATTTTGAATTTTCAATAATACAAGTAAAGAGATTATGTATCGTCACCAACCATCCTTTTTTAATTTATAACGACAAAATTGTGAAGCCTAAGTACTTTCACGCTAGCCAAATTTAAAAACGATGAATAAAAATTAGATAAAGGCAAAAACTTGCACTTGTTTAATTTAAATACACAATTCATTTTTTTGTTTACTATATTAGGTAATTACCATGAATACTGTTTTAGTAGTTGAGGACGGTTTGACCGATATGAAAATCCTCAGCGGTTACTTGCAACAGGCAGGTTTTTCTGTGATTAGTGCCACAACCAGTGAAGAAGCTCAGGAAAAATTAAATCACAATCAACCAGATTTAATACTTCTCGACGTAATTTTGCCTGGAAAAAGCGGCTTTGAAATTTGCCGAGAGTTGAAAAATAATCCCATGACTAGCAAAATACCTGTAGTTTTTTGCTCCACTAAAGATAGTGATGTCGATAAAATGTGGGGCACTATGTTAGGAGCAGATGCTTATCTTTCTAAACCGATAAATCCCGAAGAATTAGTAGTAACGTTAAAACAGTTAATTAAATAGTTATTTATGTCATTTCCGGAAAATAATCAACTTATTTAATGATTGTCAATTACTCAAAATACAATTTTCAAAGGATAAATAACTTTGAACTCAGAGCAAAAGTTTTTAAGTTTTAATTTAGGTGCAAAAGATACAGCTGTAATTTCATTGCAGCATATTACAGAAGTATTGCAAGTGTCATTAACGGAAATATGTGGTGTACCGCAAATGCCTAGTTGCGTTTTGGGTATCTACAACTGGCGCGGCGAAATGCTTTGGTTAGTCGATTTACAAGATATGCTCGGTTATACACCACTTTTCCAAGGGGTAAATTTACTCTCAAAAATGATGGCTCTTGTGGTGCAAAACGAAGGTAAATCTTTAGGAATTTTGGTGCGCCAGCTTATCGATATTGAATGGCTAGATACAAAGCAGATAAAATTCCCAAATGCTGAATTATTTTCACGAGAAATGTCAGAATTTTTGCAGGGATATTTCATTAATGACTCAGAGGAGATGATTATTGCTGTTGATGCTGCGGCAATTATTCAAGCTCCCATTTGGGAAATTCATAATTGAAAATTTGGGAAATTCCAAAAATGATTGCCAAATATATAATAGCAATTTTTTCTTAAAAAATCGAGGTATATGAAATGACAAATTTATTTCAAGAAAATAAAGAAAACGGTCATCAGGCTGTTGATGCTAAAAATTTAGAAAATAACAATGTAAGCAATAACATAGATAATAGTATTTATAATAATCAAATATCGGTGGAATTAAACGTTGTCGAACAGCATTTCAAAAGTTGGCGACGGCAGTTGCAAGATATGGCAACGCAAATACGTCAAGCTTCAGATCAAGACGCCTTAGTAAAAATAACTACTGCACAAGTTAGAGAAAAAATTCCGTGCGATCGCGTTCTCATTTATCGTTTTGATTCTGATTATTCTGGTGTTGTATTAGCAGAGTCAAAAACAGTCGGGTGGACACCTGCAAATAGCGAAAAACTTCCAGCTATTATTTTTGGGTTAGCTGCAAGTCGAGATGATTTAGGAGAAGAATTTTTTGCTATCGAAGATACAAATAAAATAGAAATCACTCCCTATCAATTGCAACTGCTGGATAAATTTCAAATCAAAGCAAGTTTGAGTATACCGATTTTATTAAAAGGTGAAACTTGGGGCTTACTAGTAGTTCAAAATTGCGTTGCACCACGTCAATGGCAAGAAGTTGAAATTAGCTTGTTATCTCAAATTACCACAGAGTTTATCCACAAATTACAAGATTTTGAATTTGAAAAAAAACTGCAACAGCAAAAACTAGAACATACATCTATTACCAAAGTCATTGATAAAATTCAACGAGCATCAAGTATTGATAGAATTTTTCAAACAACAACTCAGGAAGTACGTCAATTATTGGAATGCGATCGCGTAGCAATATATCGCTTCAATTCTGACTGGAGTGGTGAGTTTATTGCTGAGTCTGTAGGTAATGAATGGGTGAAAGTTGTCGGACCTGGAATTAAAACTGTCTGGGAAGATACCCACTTGCAAGAAACTCAAGGGGGACGTTACCGCAATAATGAAACCTTTGTTGTCAATGACATTTATCAAGCAAATCATTCCCTTTGCCATCTAGACATTTTAGAACAATTTGAAGTCAAAGCATATGTAATTGTTCCTGTATTTTCTGGTACAAAATTATGGGGATTACTAGCAGCTTATCAAAACTCAGTAACTCGTGATTGGCAAGCTTGGGAAGTTCAATTATTGAATCAGTTTGGGGTAAATTTTGCTGTAGCAGTATCACAAGTAGAAAATTTAGAACAAGTGCGATTAAAATCTGAGGAATTAACTCAGATAGCTGAACAAGAAACAGCTTTAACCAAGGTAATCAATCGCATCCGACAAACCTTAGGTGTAGATGCTATTTTCAAAACAACTACTCAAGAAGTACGTCAATTATTACAATGCGATCGCGTAGCAGTATATCGCTTCAACCCCGATTTTAGTGGCGAATTTGTCGCTGAGTCTGTAGCTAATAGTTGGGTAAAATTGGTAGGACAAGGTATCACAACTGTTTGGGAAGATACTCACCTACAAGAAACTCAGGGAGGACGTTACCGCAACAATGAACCATTTGTAGTTAATGACATTTATCAAGTCGGTCATTCTCCTTGTCATCTAGACGTGTTGGAACAATTTGAAGCGAAGGCATATATGATTGTTCCTGTATTTTCTGGGCAAAAATTATGGGGTTTGCTAGCAGCTTATCAAAACTCAAAAACTCGAAATTGGCAAGTTAGGGAAGTCAATTTGTTAACTCAAATTGCTGTGCAATTTGGCATAGCTGTCTCACAAGTAGAATATATCCAACAAACTCAAGAACAATCTCAAAAACTTGCTCGCACAGCAGAACGTCAGCAAAATTTAATTTTCCTCACTCGCAAAATTGGAGAAGTACTAGCAGAAAAAGTTACAGAATCTTCCGCATTTGCTACTATTTTGCAAACGACAGCGGCTGAAGTTCGCCGATTATTGCAAGTAGATCGCACCGTAGTTTATCGCTTCAATCCTGATTTTAGTGGCGAATTTGTGGCGGAATCTGTTAACAAAAATTGGATTCCTTTTAAAGAACAAAAATTCCAGAAAAGCTCTCTACAAAATAACGGGGATTGCAATACCATACGGACTCTTGCAGGAATCAATATTAAAGATACTTATTTACAAGAAAATAAAGGAGGTCGTTATCAACAGAAAACTAGTTTTGTCGTCGATGATATCTACAAAGCTGGGTTTCCTGCTTGCTACATTGAACTTCTAGAACAATTTGAGGCAAAGGCTTATCTGACTGTTCCGATTTTTAAAGAAGGTAAACTTTGGGGATTGCTAGCTAGTTATCAAAACTCGCAAAGCAGACATTGGGAAGAGTTTGAAGTAAATGTAATGACACAGATTGCTGTGTTGCTAGGAGTAGCTATGCAACAAGCAGAAACTTTAGAGCAGTTGCAGCGACAATCTCGCGAAGTCGCTTTGACAGCAGAACGCGATCGCGCTGTTGCCAAAATCATTGATAAAATCAGACAATCCCCAGACATTGAAACGATTTTCACTACATCCACAAAAGAAGTGCGATCGCTACTTAACACCGACCGTGTAGCCGTTTATCGTTTCAACCCAGATTGGAGTGGCGAATTTATTTCTGAATCTGTGACTACTAACTGGAGCAATCTGGTAGAAAAGCAGTATAAAATCTTACGCTTGCAAGAAAGCGTTAGTAATTGCAATGCAATGCAAACGCTGATTCAAAGTAGCAAACTACAACAGGCAAACAGCACTTCTATCGCAGACACATACTTACAAGAAACTCAAGGTGGGAGATTCCGTCATAAACAAACCTATGCGGTTGCAGATATCTACAAAGCGGGATTTTCGGCTTGTTACATAGGGGTTTTGGAAGAGTATGAAGCTAAAGCTTATGCGATCGTTCCGATTTTCCAAGGACAAAAACTCTGGGGAATGTTAGCAGCTTACGAAAATAAGAGTCCGCGTGAATGGGAAGAATCAGAAGTCAAATTACTAGCACAAATTGGCGACCAGTTGGGGATAGCATTACAACAAGCTGAATATCTGCAACAACTACAAACACAATCGACACAACTAACAGAAGCAGCAGCAAAAGACAAAGCTGCCAAAGAGCTATTGCAGAAAGGAGCCATGCAGTTACTCAGTGCAGTCAGACCCGCACTCGATGGAGATTTGACCGTGCGTGCGCCAATTACAGAAGACGAGTTAGGCACCATCGCCGACGCTTACAATAATACCCTCCAAGCCCTGCGGCAAATTGTCATCCAGGTGCAGTCAGCCGCTCAACAAGTCGCCCAAACCTCTAGTAACAGCGATGCTTCACTGACGACACTAACAACCCTGGCAAAGCAACAGTCCGAAGAAATTACTGAAGCTTTAAGCGAGATTCAACAGATGGTTGACTCGACTCAAGGTGTGGTCGCTAATGCAGAGTTGGTAAAAGTAACAGTGCAACAAGCCAACCAAACTGTTGAATCTGGCGATGCAGCGATGAACCGGACTGTAGAAGCAATCCAAGGAATCCGCGAAACTGTTGCTCAAACCAGCAAAAAGATTAAACGTCTGAGTGAATCTTCACAGAAAATCTCCAAAGTGGTGAATTTGATTAGTAATTTTGCCACGCAGACAAACGTATTAGCTCTGAATGCTGCCATTGAAGCGACTCGTGCAGGTGAATATGGCAAAGGCTTTGCAGTTGTAGCTGATGAAGTACGTTCTTTGTCTCGTCAATCAGCCGCAGCAACGATAGAAATTGAAAAATTAGTCCAAGAAATTCAAGCTGAAACTGGGGAAGTTGCAGTCGCAATGGAAACAGGGATTCAGCAGGTTGTAGAAGGTACAAATCTGGTGAATGAAACTCGGCAAAACTTGAATGCGATTGTAGCGGCTACTGCTGAAATTAGTCAATTACTACAGCAAATTACCAAAGCTACCCAAACACAAATGGCGCAATCTGTATCGGTAACAGCTTCAATGAAGGATGTAGCAACAATTGCTAACAATACTTCCACAGAAGCTAACGAAATTGCCACTGTTTTTCAAGAATTATCAGGAATGGCGCAAGAATTATTGGCGAGTGCAAGTAAGTTTAAAGTTAATTAAAAAAGCAGGGAGTAGGGAGTAGGGAGTAGGGAGTGGGGAAAGAAATGGCAAATTGTGAAATTCGCTCTTATCAGGATTTACAAGTTTGGCAAGAAGGAATGAATTTAGCTGAAGCTTGCTATCAACTAACGAGGACATTTCCAAAAGACGAACTTTACGGAATGACTTCACAGATTCGTCGAGCATCTGCGTCAATTCCAGCTAATGTCGCCGAGGGCTATGGGCGGGAGTATCGAGCAGAATACATAAGACATCTCCGAATAGCGCAAGGCTCTCTCAAAGAGCTAGAAACTCACCTGCTACTCTCAGCCAGAGCCGGGGTTGGACTGACAACAACTCAAGCAGTTAATCCAATTTTGAATAAATCTGAATCTGTAGGAAAACTGCTTCGCGCTCTAATTCGTTCTTTAGAGAAAAAGGGAGTAGGGAGTAGGGAGTAGGGAGTAGGGAGTAGGGGAAGAAATTTTGAACGAAGCAAATAGAGTGCCGATCAAGTCTTACCCCCATTCCCCATTCCCCCAACGGGAGAGCCAGTCGCCTCAACGCTCTTAACCCGCGCACGGCGCTGGACTCCCCACTCCCCACTCCCCACTCCCCACTCCCCACTCCCCACTCCCCACTCCCCACTCCCCACTTATGATCGCAGATCCTTCAATTCGCCAACAAGGCTACATTTACTTTTTAACTGAAGCACCAGAGTTGCTTCAAACTCTTGAGCAAGAACTGTTCAGCTTATCAGCAGGTTATAGTACTGCTAAAATACATAATTTAATGCGAGCAACTCATACAATAAAAGGGGGAGCCGCTAACGTTGAACTAGAGGTAATTAAAACTGTCGCTCATTATTTAGAAGATGTATTTAAGGCTCTTTATAACCCAGATGTGGTTATAGATACTGAATTACAAACTCTTTTATTGCAAGCTTATGAATGTCTGCGCTTACCATTAACGGCAGAACTTAACGGAACTTATGTTAATGATGAAGAAATTCTTCAACGAGCTGCTTCAGTGTTTGCACAATTGCAAGAAAAACTGGGTGATGCTTTTGGCGCTGAAACTTATATTCCTACTTCGATAGAATTGGGATTTGATATTGTTCAGTCTGTCTTTGAAGTCGGAGTTGGACAACGTTTAGAAAGTATGGTGGAAATTATTAAAGATCCATCAGACAATGCTGAACTTATCAATTTCTTACGTTCTCAGGCTGAGGTATTTATCGGTTTGGCAGAATCTCTAAATTTGCCTGGGTTTGGAGAACTTGCCCAAACAATTCTTGCTGCGTTGGAAACTAACCCCACTCAAGCGCGTCAGGTTGGGGAAATTGCGGTTGCAGATTTGCAGCAAGCACGAGAAGCAATTTTAGCAGGCGATCGCTCTCGTGGTGGAGAACCTTCTTTAGCTTTGCAAAAATTCACAACACTAGCAGGTGATAAGCTGTCAGTTACTGATTCAAGTGATGTAAAAAATGAACTACCAGACAAATCTTCTATAAACTATCCTTTATCATCAGTTGTCACGACATCTTTAAGAACCGAAATTCAAAAATTATACAAATATTTTACCCAACAAGGTAATAATCCACTGTTACAACCAGTAGTTGCCAAGTTTTATTTAAAAGTAATTCGCTACATTCTCGGATGGTTTAATCATGAAAAAGACATTGTTGAGCAAGAATTGAGTTTGGCTCTGCTTATTCCTAAATCAGATGTAAATAATCCGGTCAATTATCTGGAAAATTGGCTAAAAGAATTTTGGGAATTTTTGGAAGATGAAGAAGATACCCAGAGCTTACGTCTTTACCGTCAAGGCGTAATTTTAACTATTATTCTTGCCGTTGCTAAATATCAGTGTCAAAACGCTGAGAGCGATATACCAGTAATTCAATTACTACAAAATAAAATTAGTAAATTAGCAAAAGAATATAAAAATTATCCTTTTGTCACTGCCCAAGAAAAAAAATGGCTTGATCATAATAAATTACAAAAACTGTTAGAAATAAAAAAAATATCTACACCTACACCTCTAGAATCGACAGACAACACTCTAGAGGGAATATGGGGAGAAGAAATTACCCATGCTACTAAAGTTTTAACAACGCAAACTCAAGTTGAAAGTAACAATTACTACCTTGACGAAAACACGGAATTATTAACTGTTAGTCAGCCCAAAAAAATAGATATTCTAGAAACAATTGCTGAAGTCGTCCCTGATTTAACTGCAAATATTAACAGACAAATAGAAGAAAAACTCCAGCCTACTAAAACTAAAACTTATCGGCAACGTTCATTTGTGAGAGTGGATGTAGAGGGACTGCAACGCCTCAATTATCTGGCGGGAGAATTACTAATTTACCACAAACGCCGGACTTTGCAGGATGAAAAACTCACAGAAAAAATTGAACAATTATTCCAGCAAATTAACAGACACCAAACCACTTTAAATCAATTACGCGATTTACCACTACAGTTGCAAAATTTCCCTCGACAAAATAGACAAAATTTTTCAACGGTGGACTTCGACTCTTTGGAAATGGATGAATATACAGAATTTAATCTGGTATTGTATTCAGCTTTAGAAGAGACACTGCAACTGCAAGAAACTACAGAATGCCTTGATTTACTGCTCAGACAATCGATTCAAATTCACGACAAAAAACAGCGTTTGGCATTAGGTATTATTGATAATCTCGTGGAAGCACGGATGTTACCTTTGGGTAATATCCTGGAGCGTTTTCCCCAGATGGTACAGAATTTGGGGAATGTCTATAGCAAAATTGTAGAATTGAAACTTACTGGAACAGCTGTGTTAGTGGATAAAGCGATCGCCGAAAAACTATACGATCCTTTATTGCAGTTGGTACGTAATGCTTTTGACCACGGGATTGAATCTCCAGAAGTTCGACGCGATCGCCAAAAACCTGAACAAGGTGTTATTGAAATTCGTGCTTATCATCAAGGTAGTCAAACTATCATTGAAGTTCGCGATGATGGTCAAGGTTTGAACTTCGACAAAATTCATCATAAAGCGATTGAATTAGGTCTTATATCCGCTGACGATCAAGCTAGAGGCTATACTTATAACCCGACTGAATCAGTTCTATTAGAACTGATGTTTTCACCGGGATTTTCCACCGCTGGGAAGGTGAGTGAAATTTCTGGACGCGGTATGGGATTGGATATTGTACGCTCTCAATTGCTGGCACTTAATGGTTCTATTTCAGTTCAATCATTGCCCAATCAAGGAACAAATTTTACACTTAAAATTCCTTTTTCTATGACTACCGACCGATTAATGTTAGTTCAAGCGGGGGTTGCTATATATGCCTTGTTGTTGGATAGTATTGAAAAAATATTGATTCCCTCTAGTGAGCAAATCAAGGAATTTGAAAGCAAAAAAGTCTTGCACTGGAACACAGGTAAGGATGAGCGGATGGTGAGTCTGCGTAAATTTTCAGAGTTGATAAACTATAATGGTTCATTTGCTAGCGGGAGTATATCGCAAAATCACCCAACGAATTATGACACAGTAGTAAAGTCTAATCCTGTACTTTTGCTACGGCGAAATCAAGAAGTTTTGGGTTTAGAAGTTGACCAAATAATCGGCGAACAAGAGCTGGTAATTAGACCTTTAGGAAATGCGATCGCTCCCCCAAAATATGTTTATGGTTGTAGTAGTTTAGCGAATGGTACTCTCATCTTAGTAATTGATAGTGCGCTGCTGTTACAGTCTGGCGAAATGCAGGCAACACTTGATGTTACGACGCAGCCAACAGCGCATTTGTTAAATAAAAAAGCTTTACCTTTATCAGGTTTAATTGGTTCTACTACACTGCTACTCAATCCATCTGCTGCAAGCAAGCAGCCTAGTCAATTAACGCTAAATAACAACTCAGTAAAAGTAATTTTAGTAGTAGATGATGCAATTAGTCTGCGCCAAACTCTTTCTCTCACGTTACAAAAATCTGGCTACCAAGTATTACAAGCCGAAAATGGTGTAGATGCTTTAGAAAAGTTGGAGCAGCATCCCGAAATTCAGGTTATAATTTCCGATTTGGAAATGCCCCGAATGAATGGTTTTGAGTTATTAAGTAATATCCGTCAAAACCCAAAATTGATCAAAAAACCTGTAGTAGTTCTTACTTCTCGCAGTGCAGAAAAACATCGCCAATTGGCACATGCATTAGGTGCAAATGCTTATTTAACTAAGCCTTATTTAGAGAATGAGTTTCTCTCTACTGTCGAGGATTTAATTAGCAGCGATGTTGATGATTTGACTCAGTTTGTGATGAATCATTAATAGAAGTGCAGCGGAGAATATCCCCTTATCTCCATAAAAAAAATCGAGGAGGTGTCTCCCTAATAACTCTCAATAATTCTTGGAACAGCATTCCATGCGGATCGTCAAGGGAACCTCTTTTTATGTAAAACTAAGGATAATTGCGTAGAAAATCTCTCTGCCTTCTTGCGATCGCTGACATAAAACTTTTTCCTCCTCAAGAAAAAGCCTCTTGATGAATTTGTGAATCTAGAAAATTTTTACCGTTTTGGTGAACCATCACCAAACTTAATCAAAAGCGCGATCGCTATACCCACAAATAAAATTATTGCCATACTTAAAGCTGAACCAAAGCCCCAATTTTGCGTAGAGCCGAGAAACTGGTTATAAATCAATCTTGCAGCTGTCATACTCGAAGCACCACCGAGTAATTCTGGATCGACAAAATCCCCCAATCCGGTTATAAATACTAACATTGAACCAGCAGCTATTCCTGGCAAAGTTTGCGGTACAGTCACTTGCCAAAAAGTTTGGAGAGGATTTGCACCTAAATCTGCTGCTGCTTCTAACAAGCGCTTGTCTAGTTTTTCTAAAGAGGCATATAGAATTAAAACCATATAAGGCAATAAGCCGTAGCTCATGCCAATTAATACTGCTGAATCCTGGTTTAATAAATCTAAAGTTGGTAAACCTAAATTGCTAAGTAAACTGTTAATTAAACCAGTTGGACGCAAAATTGTAATCCAAGCATAAGAACGAAGTAAAGAAGAAGTCCACAAAGGTAAAACAAAGCCTAATAAAAGTAAATTTCGCCAACGTCTAGGGGCTATTTGAGCAATCCAATAGGCGACGGGTAAAGCGAAAATTAAACAAATTATTGTCGTGGCGATCGCCAAAAAAAGCGATCGCTTAATTACTTGCAGATAAAGTGGGTCAAATATCCGAATATAATTATTGAATCCACTCGGATTTACTAAATTCCCCGGTCGAATATCCGGTACTAAACTTAATTCAAAAATTATCAGTGTTGGTAATACCAACAAAAGTAACAACCAAACGCCAGATGGCGCAAGTAATGCCAAAGGTTGCAACCAGTTAAAATTTGAGCGATGCACTTTTGGCAATTTAGCGATGTCGCTTGACGAATTTAGTTGAGAACGACCAGTTTGACTAGACACAGGATTAAGTTAGGAGTTGGGAATTAAAAGTTAGGAGTTGGCAATTAAAAGTTAGGAGTTGGGAATTAAAAGTTAGGAGTTAGGAATTAAAAGTTAGGAGTTAGGAATTAAAAGTTAGGAGTTGGCAATTAAAAGTTAGGAGTTGGCAGTTTTCATTAAATCAATTATTTTCTTTTATCTATTATAATTCTTAATTACTCACTCCTAACTCCTCACTCCTCACTCTTAACTATTTTAGCCGCTGGTTAATTGTGTCCAGTAGCGTTCGTAAACTTCTTCAAATTGCCCCAAAGGAGTTGCGCGTTCGCACTTCTCTAAAACCGACTCTGAGGGAAATAAAGTTGTATTGTTCTGTAAACTTTTTGGTAATTGCTCAAATCCTGCGCGATTGGGGGTAGCAATGTTCAAACGTTCACTGATTTGTGCGGCTACTTTTGGTTGTAAGAGAAAGTTAATCCAGGCATAAGCTCCATCAATATTCGGGGCTGTTTTGGGAATTACAATTGTATCAGTCCATAACGAAGAACCACTGCGGGGAGTTACATATTTGAGTTGAGGATTTTCTTGAGTCATTTTTACCCCATCTGCTGAGTAACACATTGCCAAGACTAAATCTCCTGCCAAAATTTGATTTCGCCATGCATCGGTATCAAAAGCAGCGATCGCACTTTTGAGAGTTTTCAATTTTTCATAAGCTTGTTTAATTTCACTTTCGTTTTTTGAGTTGAAGGAATAACCCAGCATTTTCAAAGTTGCACCCATTACCTCCCGCACATCATTTAACAACGTCATCCGCTTTGATAATTGCTTTTGGTTCTGCCAAAGATAGTCCCAATCTTTGGGTGGTGGATTGAGTATTTCTGAATTATAAAGTAAACCAGTCGTCCCCCAATTAAAGGGGATACTGTAGCGGTTATTGGGATCGTAAGTGGGATTTTTAAATTGGGGAAATAAATTATCAAGACCAGTCAAGCGATCGCGTTTTATTTCTGCTAACAACCCCAAGTTAACCATCTTCTGCACCATGTAGTCAGATGGGTAAATCGTGCTGTAAGTACCACCTCCACTAGCTTGCAATTTAGCTAACATCACATCATTAGAATCATACACATCTGCAAGCACTTTTACACCAAATTGGTTAGTAAAACTTTGCAGCAATTCTGGATCGGTATATTGCGTCCAGGTGTAGATATATAATTGGTCACGGGAACCTTTGTTGGTAGAATTAGCTCGCACTTGGGCAAGTCTCCAGCCACAACCAGTCAAAGATGAACTAGAAAGCGCTGCAACCCCTTTTAAAAATTCTCTTCTTTTAGTCATTAGACTCTTGACTCTTGACTATGGACTAATAGCTAAACAGTCAGTTTCTGCCCACCAGACGTAAATTGGTTTGTCACGGTCTGGTAAGCTGCCAAAGGTATTGGGTTGCAAAACAGTGATAGTGACACCATTGGTTAATTCCACAACGTAATTAACGTGGGTTCCCAAATACATGATGTTACCAAGTCGTCCTTCAAAGCAGTTAGTCGGTAAATTTGGTGGATAAAGTGAGAGTTGAATTTTTTCTGGACGCACACTCACCATCACTGCTTGGGATAATTCAGTTGGTGTATCTTCAAAGCGGTTGACAACAATTGAAAGTCCTGATTTTGTCATAATTCGCACAGCAACAGGGTCTACTGCCGCAATTTCACCGCTGAACAAATTAGTATCACCAATAAAATCAGCGACAAACGGTGTTTGAGGATGTTCGTAAATTTGGCTGGGAGTACCAATTTGTTCAATTTTGCCTTGATTCATCACTGCAATGCGATCGCTCAAAGATAGCGCTTCTTCTTGGTCATGTGTCACCATGATGAAGGTCAACCCCAAATCTTTGTGTAAATTTGATAGTTCAACCTGCATTTCTTTACGGAGTTTTAAATCTAAGGCTCCCAAAGGTTCATCCAGCAACAACACTGTGGGACGATTGACTAATGCCCGTGCTAATGCTACCCTCTGTTGTTGACCACCTGATAATTGACTAGGAAAGCGCGATCGCAAACTTTCCATTTTCACTAGCTTTAAAGCATCTTTAACTCTACTTTCAATTTCTGATTTGCCTAATTTCCGCAAACGCAGACCGAAGCCAATGTTATCCCACACATTCAAATGGTTGAATAGAGCGTAGCTTTGAAATACAGTATTTACAGGTCGCCGGTAAGCAGGGACATTAGTCATATACTGACCTCGAATCAATAGCTTGCCAGCATCCACCCTTTCAAACCCAGCAATTAAACGGAGTGTAGTTGTTTTGCCGCAACCGGATGGACCGAGAATACTAAAAAATTCTCCCTGTTTCACATCCAAATTTATTCCGTGTACCGCTGGTTCAGAGTTAAAAAACTTAAAAACATCATGCAGTTCCACATCAAGCGACTCAAAAGCCCCTATCCCCCCCTGATTTTGCGTTAAAGTTTGAGCCATAATTCTCACTAGACTACCGTGATAATACTAGATTTTGTCAATTAATGTAGTATGGGTGCAAAGCAGACTACACATCACACTTTGGTTTATTGTATCCACGAAAAACAAGGTATTGGTGATTGGGAACACTCTTAGTGGATATTTAATGAATGCAAAATGGCTGAAAATTCTTTATTTATAATTCTTATACCAAGTTGCGTTCTCTTGTGGTATGTCATAGTCAATGAGATTGCTTCCTTCTCCTGTGGTCGCGCTACGCGAACGTCGCCATGACGGGGTACTATTTTTGAATAAAATCTAGTATTACCTAGTCCAAAGGCGTCCCCAGTCCCTAAATTTGCACTCTTGTCCTGCGCGGTATTTAGCGCAATTGTATACAGTTAATGCTAATCTCGAAATTTTTATTTGTCTTATGTCTATCTTACAATCCTTTAAACTTGGCGGTAAAAAAGATACACGTACAGTCGGACGAAGTTCTCAGTCAATATTTTTCATCATATTTACCCTGGTGATGATAACTGGTGTTGCCGCTCGTTTGGGATATTTAGAAATTGTTCAAGGACCACAACTCCGGAAACGAGCAGAGGCAAACCGAATTAGAATTATTTCCAAGCAGCCAGAAAGAGGTAACATTTTTGACCGCAATGGCAAACTTTTAGCTAGTACTCGCTATCCTCGCTCTGTCTACTTGTGGCCTATGGCTCACACGAAACCAGAGTGGTCAATTGTTGCCCCCCGTCTATCTAAAATTCTGGAAATTCCTCAAGATGAGATTGAAGAGAAACTTATACAGGCAGGGCCTAACTCTTCCTCACTTGTACGGATTGCTCGCAATTTGAACGAAGCACAAATTACGGCACTCAAAGAGTATGAAAGCGAACTAAAAAATGTAGAAATTCATACGGAAGCAGTGCGTTATTATCCCCACTATCAAGCCTTAGCTCATGTGCTAGGTTATACGCGAGAATTGACTGCGGTTCAGTTGACAGAAAGAGTCAAAGATGGCTACAGACTGGGAGATGTAATTGGTCAGATGGGGATAGAAAAGGCGTATGAAAAAACACTGCGGGGTGAATGGGGTGGTCAGCAGGTAGAAGTAGATGGCAGAGGTCGTCCGTTGCGGGTATTGGGAGAGAAACAGGCAAAAGCTGGTAACGATTTGCACTTGACTATAGATATTGAAGTGCAAAAGGCAGCGGCAAAAGCTTTAGGCACTACTAAAGGTGGAATTGTGGCAATCGATCCGAGGAATGGTGCTGTTTTGGCAATGGTGTCTTATCCTACCTTTGACCCAAATATCTTTTCTAAGCAAAAAGTTACTAAAAAAGACTGGCAAACCTTACAAGGTAAAGATCATCCGTTGGTAAATCGCACCCTCAGCGCTTTTCCACCAGCCAGTACTTTTAAAATTATCACTACGTCGGCAGGGTTAGAATCAGGTAAATTTACTCCGGATACAGTGTTGCAAACTTTCGGCTCGCTAACTGTTGGTGGGGTGACTTTTGGTGAATGGAACCACTCTGGATTTGGTCCATTGGGATTTCCGAGAGCGATCGCTATGAGTAGTGATACCTTTTTCTATCAAGTTGGTAGAAGAGTCGGTGGTCCAACTTTGATTGAATGGAGTCGCAAATATGGCTTTGGTCAAAGAACCGGCATTGAGTTTGCTTCGGAAGAATCAAAAGGCTTGGTTCCAGACGAGTCATGGAAACAGAAAGTTTGGAAGACACCCTGGACTGTCGGCGACAGCATAAATATGTCCATTGGTCAAGGCGCTTTGCAAGTAACACCACTGCAATCAGCAATTATGTTTTCTGTTCCTGCTAATGGTGGATACCGCGTACAGCCGCATTTGCTCAAAGACAACGAACAAGCAAAAAACTGGCGCACATCCTTAAATATGAAACCGACAACCATCAAAGTTCTCCGCGATGGTCTGCGGAAGGTGGTAACTGAGGGGACGGGTCAGCGTTTGAACGTACCAACAATTGCCCCATCATCGGGAAAGAGTGGCACCGCTGAAGCTGGTGTTGGTCGTCCAAATCACACTTGGTTTGGTGCCTATTCTCCCAGCGATAAGCCGGAAATTGCGGTTGTAGCGTTTGGCGAAAACTCCGGGGGACATGGCGGAACCGATTGTGGACCGATGGTTTTACAAGTGCTGGAAGCGTATTTTCAATCGAAGTATCCAGGCAAGTATCAGAAACCTGTAGTTGAAGGTGCAAAACAGGAGGCTAGCGATCCATCGCGTTAATTTGTGTAGTGAGCACTTTAGTGCTTAAAGAGAGCACTAAAGTGCTCACTACTGATAGAAAATTATGATAGTTACCCTGTTGTTTTTCCAATACATCCTGTGTGGGACTTTACCTGACAGAGTGACAATTTTGTTGAATTATATACAAAGAAGATTTATTTAGATATTACTCTTAATATTATGACCCCATTACGATTATGGCTTGGCAAGAAAAAAGATACACTCACAGTCGGACGGGGTTTTAAGTCAATATTCTTCATCGTATTTACTTTATTAATGATCGGTGGAATGGGTTCTCGTTTGGTATATTTACAAATTATTGAAGGAACGCAGCACCGCAAGCAAGCAGAGTCCAACCGGATTCGGATAATTCCCAAACAACCAGAACGAGGCAACATTTTTGACCGCAATGGCAAACTTTTAGCTAGTACTCGCTATCCTCGGTCTGTGTATTTGTGGCCTATGGCTCATACTAAAGAAGAATGGCGCAAAGTTGCACCGCGTTTATCGCAAATTCTCGATATTCCCCAAGAAGAAATTGAAAAGAAACTACAACAGGCTGGTTTTAGCTCTTCTTCGTTAGTGCGGATTGCTCGTGATTTAAATGAAGCGCAAGTTACTGCATTGAAGGAGTATGAAAATGAACTCCACGATGTAGAAATACATACCGAAGCAGTTCGCTACTACCCGCACGGTAAAGCCTTGGCTCATGTACTCGGTTATACGCGGGAACTGACTCCTGAACAGTTGCAAGAAAAGAAAAAAGACGGCTACCGATTAGGAGATGCGATCGGTCAGATGGGGGTAGAAAAAGCGTATGAGAAAACGCTACGGGGGGAATGGGGGGGTCAGCAGATAGAAGTTGATGGTAGAGGTCGTCCGCTGCGGGTTTTGGGCGAGAAACAGGCAAAAGCTGGTCACGATTTGCACTTGACTATAGATGTGGATTTGCAAAAAGCAGCAGAAAAAGCTTTAGGAGGTCGCAACGGTACGATTATCGCACTTGACCCAAACAACGGTGCGGTTTTGGCAATGGTGTCTCATCCTACCTTTGACCCAAATATCTTTTCTAAGCAAAAAGTTACTAAAAAAGATTGGCAGACGGTACAAGGTGAAGATTATCCTTTGCTGAATCGCGCTTTGCGAGCTTATCCCCCTGCTAGTACTTTTAAAATTGTGACTACGGCAGCTGGGTTGGAATCGGGTAAATTTTCTCCTGATACAATATTGCAAACTTACGGTTCCCTGACTTTCGGTGGGACTAGATTTGGTGAATGGAACCATAAAGGCTTTGGTCCGTTGGGATTTACGGGAGCGATCGCTAACAGTAGCGATACGTTTTTCTACCAAATTGGTCAGAAGGTCGGTGGTCAAACTTTAATTGAATGGACTCGTAAGTTTGGATTTGGTGAAAAAACTGGGTTTGAGTTCGCTTCTGAAGAATCCAAAGGCTTTGTTCCAGACGAGTCATGGAAACAGAAAACTTGGAAAATGCCTTGGACTGTTGGCGACAGCATTAATATGTCAATTGGTCAAGGGGCACTATTAAGCACACCGTTGCAAGTCGCCGGCATGTTTGCCGTACCTGCTAATGGTGGCTATAGAGTTCAGCCACATTTGCTTAAAGACAATCAAGAAGCAAAAAGTTGGCGCGAACCTGTAAATATGAAACCATCAACCGTCAAAATTCTCCGTTCTGGATTGCGTCAGGTAGTCACAGAAGGTACCGGCAAGGCTTTGAATGTGGCAACACTTCCCCCAGTAGCTGGTAAAACTGGCACCGCTGAAGCATGGAAGCGTCAAGGTGTCAAAGCAAATCATGCTTGGTTTGGTGGTTATGCGCCAGCTGATAAACCGGAGATTTTAATTGTAGCATTTGCCGAACATTCCGGCGGTGGCGGTGGTAGCATTGCTGCACCGATGGCTTTAAAAGTTATGGAAGAGTATTTTCAAAAGAAGTAATTCAGGTAGTTGAGGGGAGTGGGGG
>NZ_JAOWRF010000040.1 GCF_025753815.1 Plectonema radiosum NIES-515
CAAATTAATGTAAACGTTTCCAAAGACCAAATATTTATGGTTGATCTAGAAGCTGGGTTTACTAGAGTTAAAAAAACAATGAAGTTTACTGACTTTATGGATTGGATTATTCAGGAAAAAACAACTGACGAATACTATTATCTCGTCGAAAGTCCAATGAAAATCACCTTTCCCGAACTACTCCCAGATATTGAAGTTCCAGATTACATTGATAAAAAGTTATTACAAGTTACAAATCTCTGGATAGGTACTGGTGGTAATATCTCACCGTTACATCACGACCTGTCAGAAAATTTGTTATCTCAGGTACGTGGTCGAAAGCGGATTTTGCTGTTTGAACCAAAACAAACTTCTCTACTATATCCTTTTCCCGCACATTCAAAAATACTAAACATGAGTCAATTAATAAATATTGACAAGCCCGACATTGATAAATTTCCTAACTTTCAAAAATCAAAATATATTGAGTGTCTGCTGGAACCAGGTGAAATGCTTTTTATTCCAGCTTTTTGGTGGCATCAAGTTTACTCTCTTGATCGGCTAAATATTTCTATTAATTTCTGGTGGAAGGCAGATTTTAAAGAGTATTTTTGCTCACCTGGAAGGCGATATTTAGCACAGATACCTGGTCTGATTTGGCAAACTCTCAAGAATTTTGTAGTACGAAGGTCTCACAACTCTGGAGAAAAAATAAATTAGCCGAACTTAAACAAAAAAAGAGAGAAAAATCGGGTATTATTTTTGAAGGGCATATGTTTAACATCAAAAAAACATCCCGATTAAAAAGATATATTTACTTTATAAATACAGTATAGTCTTAGTAGAAAAAATGGGGATAAATCATACTTGACTTATGTGCAAGATTAAGTGAGATGGCAGCAATAGTGCTGAAAAAATATCGAGAAACAAGCCTTATGTTTCAAGGCTTGAAAATTAACTGAATCTGCGAATTCAAGAACGTCTATTATTGATTCACTCATCAAAGCAGTCTATGGACAAGGGTATGAGTAACAACTTAAATTCAGCAAATTTGCTTAACTGCACTACTTTAGTTGACATTTTACGTTACAGAGCGCTCTACCAACCAGATAAGCTAGCTTATACTTTTTTGGGAGGCGGAGAAACAGAAGAAGTCAGCTTAACTTATCAACAGTTAGACGAAAAAGCACGAGCCATTGCTGTTCAGCTTCAAACCATGAAAGCCACAGGTGAACGGGCTTTGCTACTCTACCCACCAGGACTGGAATTTATTGCTGCTTTTTTCGGGTGTTTATATGCAGGGGTTGTGGCTGTTCCTATGTATCCACCTCGACGCAATCAGCGCATGACACGGTTGCAAAGTATTGTGAAAGACTCACAGGCAACTCTTGCCCTCACTACAAAATCTGTATTGACTAATATTGAACAAAGCTTTTCAGAAGAACCACAACTAGCAGCAATACAAAGCATAGCAACCGACAATATTGCCAGTAACATTGGTCTGGATTGGCAGACTCCGACGTTGTGGAATAACACACTGGCGTTCCTCCAGTACACTTCGGGTTCTACAGGGACACCCAAAGGGGTGATGGTAAGTCATGGGAATTTGCTGCACAACGAGGAAATGATTAAAAAGGCATTCCAACACACAGAAGAAAGTATATTTGTAGGTTGGTTGCCCTTATTCCATGACATGGGACTGATTGGGAATGTGTTACAGCCTTTGTATTTAGGCATACCAAGTTATCTATTATCACCCGGAGAATTTATCCAGAGACCTTTGCGCTGGCTAAAGGCAATTTCCCGCTACAAAGCAACCACCAGTGGTGGACCTAACTTTGCTTATGACCTGTGTATTGACAAGATTACGCCAGAACAACTCCAGAGTCTTGACTTGAGTAGTTGGGAAGTTGCTTTCAATGGATCTGAACCCATTCGATCCATGACTCTGGAGCGATTTGCTGATACTTTTGCTCCTTGCGGCTTCCGCAAAGAGGCATTTTACCCTTGCTACGGAATGGCTGAAGCGACCTTAATTATTTCTGGGGGTTTGAAAACAGCTTCACCGATTGTCCTCCAAGTCGAGGGAGCAGCACTGGAGCAAAACCGAGTGGTAGTGGCTGCGGGTCAACAAGAGGGGAACCGAGCAATCGTTGGTGTTGGCAAGAGTTGGCTCGACCAGAAAATTGCGATCGCTGATCCCAAATCTTTAACTGAGTGTCCTGCTGACCAAGTGGGAGAGATTTGGGTGCAAGGTTCAAGTGTAACCATTGGCTATTGGAATCGACCAGAAGAAACAAAAAAGACTTTTAATGCTTACCCCGCAGATACAACCGAAGAAAGTCCAAGACAATTTCTGCGTACTGGGGACTTGGGATTTTTGCACAATGGTGAGTTGTTCATTACAGGGCGACTCAAAGATATAATAATTATCCGGGGTCGCAATCATTATCCCCAGGATATTGAACTGACAGTGGAGCAAAGCCATCCGGCACTAAAACCAGGTTCCGGTGCGGCGTTTGAAATTCTCTTTGATGGCTCTGAACAATTGGTAGTTGTTCAAGAAGTCGAGCGGAGTTACTTGCGGAAACTAAATGTCGAAGAGGTGGTTGAGGCTATCCAGACTGCCGTATCGATACAGCACGAGCTACAAGTTTATGCTGTTGTGCTGCTCAAAACAGGCAGTCTTCCCAAGACTTCAAGTGGGAAAATTCAGCGCCATGCTTGTCGAAGAGAATTTTTGGCTGGAACTTTGAATAGTTTGCATACTGCGACCAACTCTCAACCCAAAAGTCAAGGAGAACCGCATGAATTGTTGTTGCAAAATTCTTTTTCCTCACTTCCGGACGCCCTCCCTCCTTCCCAGACGCCCTCCCCTTCTCACTCACCGAGTTCGTTTACAGCATCTAGCACTCAGAGCGAATTAGAAAAGTCTTCTAGTCAAATTGAGACACAAGTCAGACACAGGTTGTTACTTGATTGGCTCCAAGAAACCATTGTGCAGCAAATTGCTAACTCTATGGGGAAAAAGCCTAGCCTGGTTTCTCTTAATAAAAGCTTTCATAGCCTTGGTATCGATTCCCTCAAAGCTCTAGAAATTATAGAAACTTTGGGGACAAATTTTGATATTTCTCTTTCTCCCACTTTACTCTTTGAATATCCTACGCCTGCCGAACTCAGCCAGTATCTGGTTCAAATGTTTGGAACGAAATTAGAGAAATATATGTTACCTAACTGGAAATCTTCTAAATCATTTGACCTGATTCCTCAGCAACAATCAGCTGTTTCCAGTTCAGCTAACCAGTTAGGTTCATCTGCCCTTGAGGATATTGCTGTCATTGGCATGGGTTGCCGTTTTCCTCAATCGCCAGACTTGGAATCGTTTTGGAAACTCCTGCGTGAAGGCAAAAGCGCAATCAGTGAAATACCCAGCATCCGGTGGGATTGGCAGGATTGGTATGATGATGATCCTCAAGCAGCTAACAAGACATATTCCCGATGGGGAGGATTCATTGATGGTATTGATCAATTTGATCCTCTTTTCTTTCAAATCTCACCTAGAGAAGCCCAATTGATGGATCCGCAACAACGGATCTTTTTGGAAGTGGCTTGGGAGACTTTGGAAAACGCCGGGTACTCAGCAGAAAGATTGGCTCAGACTCAGGTGGGTGTTTTTGTTGGGTGTAGCAATAACGGATATTATCAACGTATCGCGCCTGCTTTAAATTCATCAGATTACAGTGCAGGAATCGGCAATCAAAATGCTATGATTGCTAACCGTGTATCGTTCTTGCTCAACCTTCGTGGTCCTTCGGTTTTAGTGGATACAATGTGTTCCTCGTCGCTTGTGGCGTTGCACATGGCGTGTCAAAGCTTGCGCCAAGGAGAATGTACCACGGCTTTAGCTGGAGGAGTGAATATCTTGTTGTCCCCAGAATACTATGTTGCCATGAGCCGCATGAAGATGCATTCACCCGATGGACGCTGCTTAACCTTTGATCGTCGAGCTAATGGGATTGTCTTAGGAGAAGGGGCAGGGGCGGTACTGCTTAAACCTCTGAGTCGAGCTTTAAAGGATGGGGATAGAGTTTATGCGGTGATTAAGGGGACTGCAGTTAATCATGATGGTCGGACAAACGGGCTAACAGCTCCGAATCCACGCTCTCAGACTGAGGTGATTTGTCAAGCTTTGGAGGCGGGCAGTTTATCAGCAGACGAAATTTCTTACGTAGAAGCTCATGGCACTGGTACTTCCTTAGGAGATCCAATTGAAGTTGAAGGGTTGACGAAGGCTTTTCGCAAATTCACAGAGCGCAAACAGTTTTGTAAGATTGGTTCTGTTAAGACAAATATTGGGCATTTAGAATGTGCTGCCGGAATTGCTCAGGTGATCAAAGTTATTTTGGCTATTCAACATAAACAAATACCCCCAAGTCTGCACTTTGAAAAGTCGAATCCGCTGATTCCATTTGAAGAAACACCGTTTCAGGTGAATGCAAAGTTGTGTGCCTGGGAATCTATTGGCTTGCGAAGAGCCGGGATTAGTTCTTTTGGTATAGGTGGTACTAACGCCCATATCATTATAGAAGAAGCGCTAACATCATCGCCTGTAACAACAGCAGTTGAGCGTCCAGAGCATCTGCTGACTCTATCAGCGAAAACAGAAAAGGCGCTATTTGAGTTAGCAACTCGGTATCAGACATATCTAACCGCCAATCCAGCTTTAGCTTTAGGAGATATTTGCTTTACAGCAAACACTGGACGCGAGCATTTCCAAAATCGGTTGAGTGTAGTCGTCTCGAACATTCCCCAATTGTGTGAAAAACTAGCTGCCTTTACAACTGAGCAGGAAGTTTTAGGGACCCAAACAGGGCGGATACAAGAGAACACTCAGCCAAAGATAGCATTTTTATTCACCGGACAAGGTTCTCAGTATCTGGGGATGGGACGCCAACTCTACGAAACCCAACCCAGTTTTCGCAAAACTCTAGATCGGTGTGATGAAATTCTCCAACCCTACCTGGGTGAGTCACTCCTAAAAGTCCTCTACTCTGAATCGGGAGACACTTCGCTTGTAAATCAAACCGCTTACACCCAACCTGCCCTATTCGCTCTAGAATATGCCCTAGCGCAGCTTTGGAAATCCTGGGGTGTAGAAGCGACTGCGGTGATGGGTCATAGTCTTGGGGAGTATGTAGCCGCTTGTGTGGCGGGAGTTTTCAGCCTAGAGGATGGACTCAAGCTAGTTGCCCAACGAGCACGCTTGATGCAAAATCTGCCACAAAGGGGAGAGATGGTGGCAGTGTTTGCAACAGAGGCAGCTATTCGTGCGGTGACGGACATTGATGTCTCGAAAGTGGCAATTGCTGCCGACAATGGACCTGACAATACGGTGATTTCTGGAGAGCACCAGGCAGTGCGAGAAATTTGTACTGTCCTTGAAGTTGCGGGAATTGAGACGAAAAAGCTTGTAACTTCCCATGCCTTTCACTCCCCACTGATGGAGCCAATACTGGCAGAATTCCGTCAAGTGGCTGCCAGTGTTACCTACCTAGCTCCCCAAATTGACATCATTTCTAACGTCACAGGAAAGCGATTATCTGGTGAAAGCATCAATTGTGAATATTGGTGTCACCATTTACGCTCAAGAGTCGAATTTGCTAAGAGTCTGCAAACGCTTCACTGTGAAGGTTATGAAATATTTGTAGAAATCGGATCAAAACCAACATTGTTGGGAATGGGGCGCAAATGTCTGCCCAAGGGGGATCAAGTTTGGCTACCTAGTTTGCGACCAGAGCACCGGGATTGGCAGCAAATACTCCAGAGTTTAGGGGAACTATATGTACGTGGGGTGCGAGTAGACTGGTCTGGTTTTGACCGTGATTATTCTCGTTATCTTGTCCAATTGCCGACTTATCCTTTTCAGCGAAAACATTATTGGATTCCAGAACAAGAGATCACAATAGATGGAAAACAATTTGGTGCAAAAGTGAATGCAAAAGTATCTGATCCCCAATTAGACGGTTTGTCTAAAAGACATCGGCGGGATATAATCCTTTTAAAATTGCATTCCATCACAACGGATTTGTTAAAAGCGCTTCCATCTGAAGTTGATGTTCATACTCCATTCCTGGAAATGGGGGCTGATTCGCTTATGCTAATTGATGCTATAGGCTACGTAGAAATCACTTATGGTATCAAAATCACCATTCGTCAATTATTTGAAGAACTGTCAACCATTGATGCTTTAGCGTCCTACATAGATCAGATTTTGCCCCCTGAGCAGACGAGCACAGATTCACAAGCACTTGAGCCTGAATATGAAGCACAACAGTCAACTCAACACAGCACTGCTAGTAGGTTTGCTGAACCTACGAGGTATGACAAACTGGGTAGGGAGGAGAGCGCAACGCTACCTGAAACAGCGATCGAAAGAATCATGAAGCACCAGCTCCAAGTTGTGTCCCAGATTGTATCTCAGCAGTTGGAAGTTTTACGCGACAACGGCTTGTCTCCAGAGAGTTTGTCTTAATCGCAGAACGGACACTCTCAATCGGTTCACCAAACAGCACCATCTCCTGTTCACTCTTCCAAAAAAACACAATATAGCCAAGTCCCAAAAGAAACATCTTCCTGTATGAAATTTTGTGAGGGAAAGTGAGAACCCCGTGCTTTTAAGCCCAGATTCCGCACCCGAAAGTGTCACATGAATAATTGTTCTAATTTTTGGCTCTGATTTTTGATAATTTGAGTTGAAATGCAGTTTCACTCAACAACCTTTTAAGGGAATCGGTTAATACTATAGGCACTATTTCCCACACTCAAAAACCCAGTTATTATTTAAGTTATTAGGACTTATGCACGCTCTCAAATAGGACATCATGTGTATAAATCGAATTTAGTCGTTCCAGGATGGATGACAATCACCAAAATATGGGTAGCGATCGCCAAAATAGCATCAAAAAATCAGGTTTTAATGCCTGAAATTCATACTTCATATTTGGTATATTCTGTCAATGTGTAAGTCCTAGTTACGAGAAAAAGGGGGTGAAGCCCCTTCACCTCCTTATACTGATTATTATTGTTTATGTAATAATTTATTTTCTGGAAGTCCTTAATAGAAACTAAGTGATATACTGAATTTAGAAAAATTGTGACTATTCCTGATAATTAACAGACGGTAAGGATATGCTCCAGTCTCATTACACCTGAACAAGCTATTCACAAAGGTATTGAGAGCTTATTGCATAAGGGACTAGAAATTGTTAGGTTAGATCTTATGGGTACTTGAAATGAAAAGACAAGAAGTTGGTACAAAGCTATCTGGTGTGGAATTGGATGTATCTTCTAAAAAAACCCGGCGAGATAATATCCTTTCAAAATTACATACAAACGCTACAGATTTGTTAAAAGCAGAGCCGTATGAAGTCAATATTTATACTCCTTTTGTAGAGATGGGTGTGGACTCACTTGTATTGATTGATATTATAAGTTTTGTAGAAATTACTTATGGTATAAAAATAAATCTGCGTCAATTATTTGAAGAACTGACGACCCTAGATGCTTTAGCCTCTTATATCGATCAAAGTTTGCCTCCAGAGGAGACTCCAGCAGATTTACAATCTCTCAACTCACAGCCACAGAAACAACAGCAACAGCTAGCTCAATTGACCACTCCAGCAATCTCCGTTCCTAGCAACTCTGAAATACCAAATAGCAACGAGAGTCTACAGGTAACGGAAACAACGCTCACAAGCATTATGACACAGCAGCTCCAAGTTGTATCCCAAGTGATATCTCAGCAACTGGAGATCCTGCACAGCAACAGTTCATCTTCAAGAAGTTTATTGTCATCCCAGAAGAGACAGTCTCAACCAGCAGATCAAGTAAAAGTGTCTGCAGATCATTTTCCGAAGAAAACGCAACAGAACCGAGTTTCAGAAAAAGACTTCGCAAGTGCTAAAATATCTTCATTACCCTCTCAAGTTCCACCACCCTCAACAAACGAACTAAACGAACAGCAAAAACAGCATTTGCAACTATTTATTACAAATTATAATAAGCGCACTCAAAAATCAAAGCAACGAGCACAAACCTATCGGTCAGTTCTAGCTGATAGCAGGTCTGTGGCAGGATTCCGCCCTTCTACCAAAGAACTAGTTTATGCGATTGTTGGAGAGCGATCGCGAGGTGCTAGATTCTGGGACATAGACGGTAACGAGTATGTAGACATCACAATGGGATTTGGCGTGCTTCTTTTTGGTCATGCTCCACCATTTATTACTGCCGCTCGAGAAGAACAGAGTCAGCAAGGCATAGAAATTGGTCCCCAATCAAATTATGCGCCAGAAGTAGCACAGCTGATTTGTGAACTGACAGGTATGGAGCGAGTCGCCTTTTGTAATTCAGGCACAGAAGCTGTCATGACAGCGTTACGTCTAGCACGTACAGCAACAGGTCGGACTAAAATTGCTCTATTTACTGGTTCCTATCATGGTCATTTTGATGGAGTCTTAGCTAAAGCATTGCCAGGTCAGTTTTCTGGTACACCAATGGCTCCAGGAATATCTCAACATACAGTAGCGGATGTTCTAGTACTGAATTACGGAGATCCTAAATCCATTGACATTATACAAGCTCATGCTCATGAGTTGGCTGCTGTGTTAGTTGAGCCTGTGCAGAGCCGCCAACCCGATTTACAGCCAAAGGAATTTTTACAAAAATTACGGCAATTAACAGCTACAGAAAATATAGCACTTATCTTTGATGAGGTACTTGTAGGTTTTCGCATTCATCCTGGTGGTGCACAGGCGTGGTTTGGTGTTGAAGCAGACATCGCTACCTATGGCAAGATTGTCGGTGGAGGAATGCCAATTGGGGTTGTAGCTGGTAAAGCAACCTACATGGATGGAATCGATGGTGGCGTGTGGAATTATGGAGACGCTTCCTATCCATTAGCAGAAAAGACTGTTTTTGCTGGCACCTTTAATAAAAACCATATGGGTATGGCTGTAGCACGAGCTGTACTTCAGCATCTCAAAGACCAAGGTCCTGCTCTTCAGGAGCAGTTAAACCAGCGTACATTACAGTTTGTTACAACATTAAACACTTACTTTGAACAAGAAGATGTACCCATCCGGGTTATACATTTTGGTTCCTTATTTCGCTTTGTCTTTTCAGGAAATTTGGACTTATTCTTTTATCACTTGTTGTTCAGAGGTGTCTATATATGGGAAGGGCGTAACTGTTTCCTTTCTTGTGCTCATACCGATGAAGATATCGATTATGTTATTCAGGCAGTCAAGGATAGCATAGAAGCGCTGCGAGCAGGAGGTTTTTTAGTCAAACCTTCGATAACAAAGCAACTTGAAAATATTGTCCAATCCTCTGTTGCAGTTGATGACATTCAGACACTACGGGAAAATCTATCAAAACTGCAAGCACCACCCTTAATAGCAGTAGCAAGAAATACAAATTTACCATTGTCTCTTGCTCAAGAACGGTTATGGTTCCTGAACCAGTTTGATTCAAACAGTCCCCTTTATAACATTCCTGCAGCGGTGCGTCTTCAAGGTCAATTAAAAGTGACTGCTTTAGAGCAAAGCTTTAGGGAAATCATTCGCCGCCACGAGGCTTTACGCACTAACTTCATTACACAAGATGGGCAGCTACTTCAAATCATTCACCCTGTCCTTTCTTGGACAATGTCAGTTATAGATTTGCAACATTTGTCAGAGAGCGATCAAGAAATCGAAAGTCAACAATTAGCAACAATAGAAGCACAGCGCCCTTTTGATTTAGCGCAGGAACCGTTAGTACGTGCTACCTTAATCAAACTATCTAATACAGACCATATATTGCTACTGACAATGCACCACATTGTCTCTGATGGTTGGTCAATGGGCATAATTGTGAAAGAGTTAGCAGCATTATACTCAGCCTTCATTGAAAATCAGCCTTCACCACTACCAGAACTCCCCATCCAGTATGTTGACTTTGCAGTGTGGCAACGACAGTGGCTACAAGGTGATGTACTTCAATCCCAATTAGCTTACTGGAAACAACATCTTGATGGTGCAACAACTGTATTATCATTGCCCACTGACCGACCAAGACCTGCTGTACAAACTCCGCGAGGTGCACATCAATCCTTCGCATTGTCTAATGAGTTAAGCAAGGCGCTTAAGTTGCTGAGTAGGCGAGAAGGGGTTTCCCTGTTTATGACACTGTTGGCAGCATTTAATACTTTGCTTTACCGTTATACAGGACAGGCTGATATTTTAGTAGGTTCTCCTATTGCTAATCGAAATCGCCGTGAAATTCAAGGATTGATTGGTTATTTTCTCAACATTTTACTGCTCCGCACTGATATGTCAGAAAACCCAAGTTTTCATGAATTGCTACAGCGAGTGCGGAAAGTGGCGCTTGAAGCTTACGATCATCAAGATGTGCCTTTTGAGGAGTTGATCCAGGCATTACAGCCAGTACGAGACTTAAGCCACACACCACTGATCCAAGTCATGTTCATTCTCGATCAGGCTATCCCCACTAGGTCGATGAAGTTTTATGACTTAACTTGGAGTGTAATCTCGGTAGAGAATTTCACATCTAAGTTAGATTTGACTTTAACTTTAGAAAACAGTCCTCAAGGATTAGTAGGGTTATGGGAATACAATACTGATTTGTTTGATGCCAGTACCATAGAGCGGATGACAGGACATTTTCAAACGCTACTGACAGAAATTGTTGCCAATCCCAACCAGCACTTATTAGAAATTGATATCCTAACGAAATCAGAAAAAAATCAATTATTAGAAAAATTTAATAACAATACCAGAAACTATCCTGTGACTGAAACAATTCATAGATTGTTTGAAGAACAGGTTAAGCAAACTCCAAATAAAATTGCTGTAGAGTTTCAAGAGATTCAGTTGACATACCAAAAGCTTAATGAAAAAGCTAATCAAATAGCTAGATTTTTACAGCATTTAGGAGTAAAAGAAGGAGAATTTGTCGGTATTTTAAAGCGGAGAGAAGCAGATTTTTTAGTCGCAATTATTGCAATATTAAAAGCAGGTGGAGTCTATGTACCCTTAGATCCATCCTATCCCCAAGAAAGAATCAAATATATGTTAGTGAATAGCAAAATTGAGATTCTTTTTTCGGAATATTCTTGCGTAGAAAAAAATCAGGACTTATTTCAAGATTGTTGCGAATTGAAGGAGATAATTTGCTTACATAGCGAATCAATTCAAATAAATTATGTCACCTTACCTGAAGATATTCACTTGCGTGAGGAATCAGAATTTGAACATTTTTCAAAAGAAAATTTAGATATAGAAGTTCAAGGAATTGAGCCAGCTTATATGATTTATACGTCTGGTTCAACAGGATTCCCTAAGGGAACGATCATTAGACATGGTGGAGCTATTAACCATATCTATGCACAGTATGAAGCACTGGAATTAACTGAAGATTTGAGATTTTTACAAAGTGCTCCAGTTTCTTCAGATATCTCAGTTTGGCAATTTCTCGCACCTGTATTGATTGGTGGCAAGACTGTTATCGTAGACACAGGAACTGTCTGTAACCCAGAAAAATTATTTTCAGTTATTCAAAAAGCAAGAATCACTATTGTTGAATTAGTACCAGTTGTTTTCGGTGGCTTAATCAATTATTTAGAGAAGCTATCAAGTGAGCAAAGAGCTTTACCCCACCTGAAGTGGATGATGGTTACAGGAGAAACTGTATCGGTAGACTCAGTAAATCGGTGGCTTAATCTACATTCCTCAATTAGCGTAATTAACGCTTATGGCCCAAGTGAAGCATCTGATGATATCAGTCAATATATTATTGACAAGCCTTTACTAGAAAATCAAAGAACATTACCAATTGGTAAGCCCTTAGCTAATCTAAATATTTATATTCTCTCAGAAAAAATGCAATTAGTACCAATTGGAGTACCAGGGGAAATTTGTGTTTCAGGGTATGGGGTAGGTTTAGGGTACTGGCAAAATGAACTGTTAACTCGCTTAAACTTTATTCCAAATCCCTTTTCTAGTACAGCTAAACCATTGCCAGGAACTGATGGAGATATCCTCTACAAAACAGGAGATTTAGGGAGATGGCTACCAGATGGAAGCATTGAATTTTTGGGGCGAATTGATCACCAAGTAAAACTTCGGGGATTCCGTATTGAATTAGGTGAAATTGAGGCAGTACTGAGTCAAGCGCCAAATGTGCGAGAAACTATAGTTATTGATCGAGAGGATACACCAGGACAGAAGCGTTTAGTGGCTTATATTGTTCCTCAACAACAAGGATTAAGTATCGGTCAATTACGAAGTTTTCTTAAAGATAAGCTACCAGAGTACATGATTCCCTCTGGTTTCGTAATGCTAGAAGCCATGCCACTGACTCCCAGTGGTAAAGTAGATCGCCATGCCCTACCAGTACCAGAGATGTTACTTAGTGAACGAGAAGGAAGTTTCGTTGCTCCACGAACTCCCACCGAAGAGATGCTAGCACTTATTTGGGCTGATGTTTTGGAAGTAGAGTATGTGGGTATTTATGACAACTTCTTTGAACTGGGAGGACACTCCCTACTAGCAACACAACTACTGTCACGGGTACGCACTGCCTTTAACTTAGAATTACCATTACGCAGTTTGTTTGAAGCTGCTACCATTGCCGACTTTGCTGAGTGCATTCAACAGTTGCAACACGATAGACCTAAACTTTTAGCTCCACCTTTGCAGGCGATCGCCACAGATAAAAATCTGCCATTGTCATTTGCACAACAACGGTTGTGGTTTTTAGAGCAATTAGAGCCAGATAATACAGCGTATAACATCCCAGGAGCAGTAAGTTTGAGTGGTCAGTTGCAAGTAAGTGCGCTAGAACAAAGTCTGAGGGAAATCATTCGCCGCCACAGAATTTTACACACCAACTTCATTACACTAGACGGTCAACCAGTTCAAATTATTCAGCCTGCTGATTCTTGGGCACTATCAATACTCGATTGGCAATATATACGCAAAAACGAACAAGAAATTGCCACTCAACAATTAATAACTCAAGAAGCACACCGTCCCTTTGACTTAGCAAAGGAATCGCTGATCAGAATGAGCTTATTGGTACTATCTCAGACAGAACATATATTGGTGTTTTGTATGCATCATATTGTTTCTGATGCATGGTCAATGGGTGTGTTCATTCAAGAGTTAGCAACACTGTACCGTGCTTTTGCTCAAGGTCAACCTTCACCGTTACCAGAATTAGCAATTCAGTATGCTGACTTTGCAGTGTGGCAACGTCAATGGTTGCAAGCAGATGTGCTTGAGTCGCAACTGAGTTATTGGCAAAAACAACTAGCAGATGCACCAGCTTTACTAGAATTGCCCACTGACCGACCCCGACCTGCTGTACAAACATTCCGAGGAGCCAACCAATCATTTGTACTCAGCAGCGAACTGACGCAAGCACTGAACTTACTGAGTCGGCGACAAGGAGTCACACTGTTCATGACGCTGTTAACAGCATATAACATCTTGCTCTATCGCTACACAGGGCAAAATGATATTGTCGTTGGTTCTCCAATTGCTAACCGTAACCGCAGTGAAATAGAAGGATTAATTGGCTTTTTTGTAAACACTTTAGTCCTTCGTACTGATGTATCAGGCAATCCCAGCTTTGAAGAGTTACTCAGGCGAGTGCGGGAAATGACGATGGATGCTTATGCTCACCAGGACTTGCCATTTGAACTTCTGGTCGAAGCACTACAGCCTGAACGTGGCTTGAGTTACACACCTCTTTTCCAGGTTGCATTTGTACTGCAGAATGCGCCTGTGCCAGAAATAGAGCTTCCTGGCTTAATTTTAAATCCATTAACAGTAGATACCACAACAGCTAAATTTGATCTAATTTTAACCTTCGAGAACACTGGTCAAGAATTAGTGGGATTGTGGGAGTACAATACTGACCTGTTTGAAGCCAGCACCATTGAGCGGATAACGGGACATTTGCAGACTTTACTGGCAGCAATTGTCGTCAATCCTCAGCAACGCCTTGCAGAGTTGCCCATACTTACCGCCTCTGAGCAACACCAACTGCTTGTGGAATGGAATGATACTCTCACTTCCTTCCCTCAAGACAAATGCATCCATCAATTGTTTGAGCAGCAGGTAACGCAAACCCCTGATGCTATGGCTGTTATCTTTGAAGACCAGCAACTTACTTACCAAGAATTAAACTGCCGTGCCAATCAATTGGCTCATTATCTTTCGAATCTAGGTGTTGGAGCAAATGTGTTAGTTGGTTTGTGTGTAGAACGTTCTTTAGAGATGATTGTAGGATTATTAGGTATCCTCAAAGCTGGTGGGGCGTACGTACCTCTTGATCCAACCTATCCTTTGGAACGTCTATCATTTATATTAGAAGACGTTCAATCGCCAGTACTGTTGACCCAAGAGCATCTCCTAGACGCACTACCTTCTTACTGGGCACAAGTAATTTGCTTAGATTCAGACTGGGATGAAATCACTAAATTTAGCCAAGAGAATCTTAACAATAGTCTAGTCCCAAGTTCCTTGGCGTATGTAATGTATACTTCAGGATCAACAGGAACACCTAAAGGGGTAGCAGTCTCTCATCAAGCTATCAATCGACTAGTTTTAAATACCAACTACATCCAGCTAGAACCGGAAGACCGAGTTGCTCAAGCTGCAAAGGCTGTTTTTGATGCTGCTACCTTTGAAATTTGGGGCGCACTTCTGCATGGGGCAAAACTGGTAGGAATAACTCAGGATGTTGTCCTTTCACCTCAAGAATTTGCTACACAGCTTTACCAAGAACAAATTAGTGTTTTGTTCTTGACAACAGCCTTATTCAATCAGTTAGTCAGCCTTGTCCCCCACACATTTAATTCTTTAAAATATCTGCTGTTTGGTGGCGAAGCTGTTGATCCTGGAACAGTCAAACAAGTACTTGAAAATGGTGGGCCACAGCAATTACTACATGTGTATGGACCCACTGAGAGTACAACCTTTACTTCTTGGTATTGTGTCAAAAATGTATCAGCAACAGCTACAACTATCCCTATTGGTCGTCCCCTCTCGAACACACAAATCTATCTGCTGGATCAAAATCTAAAACCAGTGCCAATAGGTGTACCTGGAGAATTGTATATTGGTGGTGCGGGACTGGCACGAGGCTATCTCAATCGCCCAGAATTAACAACAGAAAAATTTATCCCCAACCCCTTTAGTGATGACCCACATGCAAAGTTGTACAAAACTGGTGATTTGGCACGTTATTTGCCAGATGGTAATATTGAGTACCTAGAACGCATCGATCAACAAGTTAAAATTCGCGGTTTCCGTATCGAATTAGGTGAAGTTGAGGCTATTGTGTGCCAACATGCCAATGTCCTCTCCGCAGTGGTCATCGTTCGTGAAGATACTCCCGGTAATAAACGCTTAGTTGCCTATCTTGTCCCTGATTCACAGCAACCACCTACTATTGGGGAATTACGGCAATTCCTCCATACCAAGCTACCTGAGTACATGATTCCAACAGCATTTGTCATGCTAGAAACTCTACCACTCACTCCTAACGGTAAGGTAGACCGTCGTAGTTTACCTGCTCCTGATTCCCGTTCACAACTAGAAGTTAGCTTTGTTGCTCCCCGAAATTCCATTGAACAGATACTAGCTGATATCTGGGCTGATGTCTTGGGAGTCAAGGAAGTTGGCATTCACGACAACTTCTTTCAACTTGGTGGTGATTCTATACTTGGCCTTCAAATTATCGTTAGAGCAAATCAGGCAAAACTTCAGGTCAGTCTCAAACAACTATTTGCAAACCAGTCAATTGCTAATTTAGCAATAGTTGCAGGTACAACAGAGAGAATTCAAGCAGAACAAGGTTTGGTGACTGGAGCATTACCCTTGACGCCGATTCAACACTGGTTCTTTGAGCAAAATATGCCTGAACCACACCACTTTAACCAATCGGTTGTGTTGGAAGTACCAAAAGACGTAAAAGCAGATATCTTGGAGCAAGTATTGCAGCAATTGTTGAAACATCACGATGCCTTACGTCTAAGGTTTACGCATTCTGACTCAGGTTGGGAGCAAATTAACGCTGCTTTTGAAGAAACAGTGCTTTTGAGCATTGTAGATTTGTCAGAAATTTCGCTAGAAAAGCGACCAGCAGCTTTCGAGGCTACTGGCAACAGACTACAAGCAAGCCTCAACCTCTCTGCTGAACCGTTATTACGAGCAGCATTATTTGACTATGGTGTCAATCAATCAAATCGTTTATTGCTAATCATACATCACTTAGCAGTAGATGGTGTCTCCTGGCGGATTTTATTAGAGGACTTGCACACAGCTTACCAGCAGCTTAGTCGCGGGATAGCAATGCAACTACCTTCTAAGACATCTTCTTTCAAGGATTGGGCATTAAAGTTAACACAGTATGGGCATTCAGAATCACCAAAAGCTGAGTTTGAATATTGGTTGACTGAGGTTGGCACAGATATTACTCTTTTGCCAGTAGATTATCCTCTAGATCAACAGACTAATACCAGAGCGACAACCGCTTGTGTGTCGGTGTCTTTAAGTGCAGAACTGACTAATATACTACTCCAAGAAGTGCCTTCTGCTTACAACACTCAAATCAACGATGTACTGCTGACGGTTTTAGTGCAAAGCTTTGCACAGTGGACAGGACAGTATTCTTTACTAGTGGATCTTGAAGGACATGGACGAGAGGAAGTGTTTGAAGATATCGATTTGTCACGTACGGTAGGCTGGTTTACATCTGTATTTCCTATCCGCTTACAACTGGATAAGCAAAATCATCCAGGAGATGCGCTGAAGTCTATCAAAGAGCAACTGCGTCGTCTACCAAAACGGGGTATTGGTTATGGAATTCTAAGATATTTAAGTCAAAATGCAGAGCAATTGAGGGCTTTACCTCAAGCACAGGTGAGTTTTAACTACTTAGGGCAGTTTGCTCAGGAATTTTCTGCATCTGCTGCTATGTGGAAATTTGTGCAAGAGTCAGGGGGAGCAGACAATAGCCCTCTACAACATCGTAACTATCTACTTGAGCTGAATGCATTAGTGATCAATGGTAAATTACAACTAAATTGGACATACAATCAAAATTTTCATCAACAAAGTACTATTGAGCGTTTGGCTCAATGGTTTATGGCGGCTTTACAAACTCTGATTAGCCACTGCCAGTCTCCAGATACAGGCGGTTATACACCTTCAGATTTTCCTGAAGCTGAGTTGAGTCAAAAGGAACTTGAAGATATAATGTCTGCCTTCAATGTTTTTTAAATTTCTTTAATCCTGAGTTAAAAAATATTAAAAAGGTGTTTTTGCCATTAATTTTAGATTAAGTTACTAAGATACATTTACTGAAGTTTTCTATTTGATAATTTTTTTGAAAATGCGAGTGCATTGCCTTGACATCCTTGTTAACAGCTTTCCGAAGAGTTAGCAATTTAAAAATACTAAATCAATATCAAAAAAAATGAAAATGGAAACAAGAAAAATATACCTGAAACAAAACATAGTATTAGAACCTTTAATTAATAACTGGTACGCTTGGTCATATCTGATTCCACCTGTCACAGCTGCAATGTATGTAGTAAATTCGCATTTAAAAATAATGCGATCCTTTATAGCAGCACCTCAAGTACATATTTCTGCGCTTGATAATCCACAAATGATTGGAGGTCCATTTATTAATTATAATACCAGTAAAGTCGATAAAGTTAAGGCATTGATGGAAAAAACAATACAAGAGCAAGCTCAGATGCTAGAGTTAGCAGAAGCTATCAAAACTCTTGATAAAATGTTAGCGAATGAAGCTACCGGTTATTCTCTTGAACCCATATATCAGAATATACCTGAAATATTGAAGGGCTATGTTGAGTTGGTTTATGACTTAAATAATAATCCTTCAATTCGATTTATCGAGGGACTTTTGTATAAAAGTCAGTATTACAATCAATCAATGCAAAGTATTTCTCTTTCTTTAATTAACCAAGATGAGCGTCACTTTGTATTTAGTACTCCTAGGTTAGAGGATGATAGCTGCTTACGTCTAAATGTACCTTTTAGTTCTGAGATCATTGATGAATTGAGTAAACTGAAAAATTTTTCGGATTCATTTGGTAGTATCAAGGAAAAACTATGTCTTAAAGGTCAAGACGATAAGTTACTTGCATCTTTTTTTACAGAAGAAGTTCCACAAAAATTCCCTAAATATGATGGGAATGGTGTGAGAATTCGTTACTTTGGACATGCTTGTATTTTAATTGAGTCAAAGGATACTTGTATTTTGTGCGACCCAGTGATTAGCTATAAGTATGATAGCGGAATTAATCGTTATACTTATGCTGATTTGCCGGAGAGTATTGACTATATATTGATTACACACAATCATCAAGACCACTGCTTATTTGAAACTTTACTACAGTTACGTTATAAAACTAAAAATGTGATTGTTCCTAAAAATAATTGCGGAGTATTAGCTGATCCTTCTTTAAAATTAATCCTTCAAAATATAGGATTTAAAAAAGAAATAATTACAGAAGTTGATGACTTAGAAACTATTGACATTGAGGGAGGAATAATTACTAGTTTACCTTTTCTAGGAGAGCATGGAGATATAAATATTAAAAGTAAAAATGCCTATGTGATTAAGCTAAAAGAAAAGTCAATCTTAATTGGAGCCGACTCAAATAATATTGAACCTAAAATTTACGAACACATACATAATTTTCTGGAAAATGATATTGACATCCTATTTTTAGGAATGGAATGTGATGGTGGTCCATTAACTTGGTTATACGGTTCATTATTAACTAATCCATTAGTTAGAAAAATGGATCAATCAAGAAGACTTAATGGTTCAAATTATGAAAAAGCTATTGATATAGTTAACCGATTAAATCCTAAAGACGTTTATGTTTATGCAATGGGACAAGAGCCTTGGTTAACGTATATTACGTCTATTCGTTATACTGAAGAGTCTCGTCCAATCATTGAATCTAATAAATTAGTCAATGAGTGTATTATGAGAGGAATTAGAGCGGAAAGATTATTTGTTCAAAAAGAGATAATTTTAACATAGATTCTGACATTTAAACACTTAATATTTTGCTGAGACTGAGTTGAGTAAAAAGGAACTTGAAGTGATAATGTCTGCCTTCTGTGTTTATTAATCCTGAGTTGTATGAACAAGAACTCGACAAACTGATAGCAGAGATTAATCAAAAGTAGGAGTAACAATGACAAGCGGAAACAAACAAGACAACAACAAAAATATTGAATCAATCTATCCTCTGTCACCGATACAGCAGGGTATGTTGTTCCATACCGTTTATGCCCCAGAGTCAGGAGTATATTTTAATCAATGTATTTTTACTGTCCGTGGACATCTGAATGTATCAGCGTTTGAACATGCTTGGCAAGAAGCAGTAAAGCACTATCCAGTTTTACGTACTACTTTTGTTTGGGAGAAGCTTAATAAGCTGCTACAGATAGTTTGTAAGTCGGTAAATTTGCCTTGGGTTAACTATGATTGGCGGTCATTATCTCCTATTGAACAGCAAGATCACTTAGAAGCTTTTTTACAAGCAGATCGAGACCAGGGCTTTAAACTTAACCAAGCTCCATTGATGCACTGTGGCTTGATTCGTATAGCAGATGATACCTACCGTTTTGTTTGGAGCTTTCATCACATACTGCTTGATGGTTGGTCTTTGCCTTTAATAGTTAAGCAGGTTTTGGAGTGTTATCAAGCATTTTGTGATGGCAAAAAGTTCCAATATCAAGCAAGTACACCATACCGAAATTACATCACTTGGTTACAGAAGCAGGACTTAGCTCAATCCGAAAGGTTCTGGCGGCAAAAATTTCAAGGTTTCATTGCACCTACCCCCTTGATAGTAGATCGACCACTGACAAACTCCACACTAAGCCATCATAGTGAACAGCAAATTCAGTTAACAGTGGAAGCTACTACCGCCTTACAATCTTTAGCAAAACAGCATCAACTGACACTGAGTAATCTAGTACAAGGGGCATGGGCATTATTGCTAAATCGTTACAGTGGAGAGTCAGAAGTAGTCTTTGGTGTCACTATCTCCGGTCGTCCGCCATCGCTTGTGGGGGTAGAATTGATGGTAGGTCCACTGATCAACACTCTCCCACTGCGGGTATTAGTCTCTGGTGAAGAGAAACTGTTACCTTGGCTCAAGGATTTACAGGTTCAATTAGTTGAATGTGAGCAATATTCATATAGTCCACTGGTGGAAATTCAGAACTGGAGTGACATAGCTCCCGGAATGTCTCTGTTCGAAAGCATTGTTGTGTTTGAGAATTATCCCATAGATGAATCTTTGCAACAACAAATTAGCAGTTTAGAAATCTTCGATATTCGCTTCATTGAACAGACAAACTATCCCCTAACATTGGTAGTTGTCCCTGGTTCCCAATTATCTATCAGTATTGCTTATAATACCAGCCGCTTTGATGCTGATACAATTGACCGAATGCTTGGGCATTTGCAAACTTTACTAGAGGGGATGGTTGCCAATCCTCAACAACACCTTGCAGATTTGCCTATGCTCACAGCCTCTGAGCAACACCAACTGCTTGTGGAATGGAATGATACTTTCACACCTTATCCTCAAGAACAGTGTATTCATCATCTATTTGAAGCACAGGTAAAGAAAACCCCTGATGCAATAGCAATTGTCTTTGAAGAACAGCAACTTACATACCAAGAATTAAACTGCCGTGCGAATCAATTGGCGCACTACCTTTTGACTTTGAATGTGGGTGCTGATCTACCGATTGGTTTGTGCGTAGAACGCTCTTTAGAAATGATTGTAGGGCTTTTGGGGATTCTCAAAGCAGGTGGTGCTTATGTCCCCCTTGACCCCAATTATCCCCAAGAACGTTTGAGTTATATGTTAGCAGATTCACAATTACCAATACTTATAACTCAGCAGCAATTCTTAAAAAAACTTCCAGAACACCAAGCACAAACTATTTGTCTGGATACAGATTGGCAAACTTTTGTCCATCAGTCCTCAAATAATCCAGTTAGTTTTGTGACATCTCAAAACTTGTCTTACATAATTTATACCTCTGGCTCTACTGGCAGTCCCAAAGGGACTATGATTACCCATAGTGGTCTAGTGAATTATTTAAGCTGGTGTACAAAGAATTATCATGTTGTTGATGGGGAAGGAAGTGTTGTCAATTCTTCTATTAGCTTTGATGCAACTATTACCAGTTTATTTTCTCCTTTATTAGTAGGACGTAAGGTATTACTTTTATCAGAACAAGAAGAAATGACATCTCTCCAAGTGGCATTATCTTCTGGGAATAAGTTTAGTTTGGTGAAAATTACGCCAGCCCATTTAGAAATACTTAGCCATTTGTTAGCGGATGAGAAAGTAGAAATTCAAACCCAGGCATTGATCATTGGTGGGGAAGCTTTGACTGAGAAAGTAACTTCTTTTTGGCAAAGATATGCACCTCGGACTAGATTGATTAATGAATATGGTCCAACGGAAACAGTTGTAGGATGCTGTATTTATGAAGTTAACAAAAACACTTTTTCTGGAAGTAGTATTCCCATTGGTCGTCCCATAAGTAACACCCAGATATATATTTTAGATAAGCAGTTACAACCAGTACCCATAGGGGTACCAGGAGAATTATACATCGGAGGTGCTGGTGTTGCCAGAGGTTACCTGAACCGTCCAGAACTAACAACAGAAAAATTTATCCCCAATCCGTTTTCCGATGGCAAATC
>NZ_JAOWRF010000256.1 GCF_025753815.1 Plectonema radiosum NIES-515
TTAGGCAAAGAACAATTCGACCGCTTAGTGCTGCTGCCTTATGTGGCATAGCCTTTATCCAAGATACACTCATCGCGATTGACACTCCAAAAGGGCATCTACTGCAAATTGATCCGATCTCCGACAATACCAAAATTCTTAATTCTCACCAAGTTAGGGAATTTCGGGATGTAACAGGTCTTGCCGTGTGGGAAGATACCCTGTGGGTAACGCGGGATAACAGTGTTTATTTGTGTAACCTAAATTCTTTAGGTTTAGAGCATTTTGTTACATTACCCTATCCTGCTGATGGCGTTGCGGTTTGGCAATCAACCGTTTATGTCACCTGCCAAAAGTTAGGCTGTATTGTGATTTTTGACCGAGAAACGCGAAAAGAGATTACCAGATTTTATGCTCCTGGTGTGGGAGTGGAAAATTTGGTAGTTAGTGAAGAAACTCTTTGGGTTAGCGACACGATAGAGCAAACAGTTTACTGCATCGACAGAGCTACCGGAGAAGTTCAATTTAGCGTGTTAACGCCGTTTGCATGTCCTACAGGCATCGCTTTACATAAAAATGGCGAAACAGGCGAAGAAACGCTTTTGGTGGCTTATGCCTCAGAGGAACCGTATATTCGGGATAATCCCAATGCTGACCCGAATTATGAATTGACCTATCGCGATCGCACTTTTATTCACCCGTTACATTATCATTACGATCCAGATAAGCGTTGTGCCCTCTCTAACGGTTATCTGATAGAAATGTCTTATGCTGAAGAAATTTCTCCCTTAGAAGAGGTGTATTTACAAGATGTAGAATGGCGAATTGCCCTACCCTCACAAACTGACCGTCAAAAGCTAAAACACATTGAACCGATTGGTTTGCCTTTCATAGAAGAAGAAATCGACGGACAACGTGTCGCAGTATTTAAACTTGATACCCTCACCCCAGGTGAACGACATCTGTTTGGCTGGAAAGCACTTTTAGAAGTTCGGGGCATTAAATATCGCATCACACCCAAAGATGTAGAAGATATTCCGGAATTATTACCAGAATATCAAGGTCGTTACTTAGTTGATGATGACGACTTAGCAATGGATACTACCATAGTCCGCCGCGCCGCCCATGATGCAGTTGGTTCAGAAACCAACTTGCTGCGGAAAATGTACAGTATCCGCAATTACGTTTACGACGAATTATCATACGGCATTAAACCATACATTGACACGCCAGATATAGTTTTAGAACGCGGTGTTGGTTCTTGTGGGGAATATGTGGGGGTATTGCTTGCATTATGCCGTTTAAATGATATTCCCTGTCGCACTGTCGGGCGTTATAAATGCCCTGCCTTGGGCGAATATCAGAATGTCCCCCTACAACCTGACTTTAATCACGTTTGGTTAGAATTCTACGTCCCGAATTTGGGCTGGTTGCCAATGGAATCAAACCCTGACGATACCGGCGATCGCGGTCCTTATCCCACACGCTTTTTTATGGGCTTATGTTGGTATCATATCGAAATAGGCAAAGGTATCACCTTTGAAAGCTTGAACAGTAAAGGTGTCCGACTGACAAAAGAAGATGTGGCGATCGGTGATTTGGCGATTAACCATATTCAGTTTACAATTCTGGAAGAATTACCGCCTTTTTAGGGGCTAGGGACGCTCTTAAGCTTGTGATTACAAATTACGACAAGGGTAACACACCGTCAAATAAGAAGGCGATCGCGCTCTTATTTGACGGAATACCGAATCCTGAATACTTTCAATAATTGCTAAGTGCCAACCGCATTTATATTGATAATGGCACGATTTTTGAGTTTGTCTACATTTTTCAAGCCCGATTACAGATTTATCTATTTGATTGCATCTATATGTAAAAAATATGAAATAATTAGAATTGAAAAATACTTGGCTGATTTTTTTGACGTAATTATTGGGATAATAACAAGTCAGGAATGAAAAAAATGCAGCAACAGCGCGGTGTGACAATTTGGTTAACAGGATTAAGCGGTTCGGGTAAAACTACTATCTGTGAAAACGTAGAAAAATATTTGCGAATCGAAGGATACAAAGTTGAAGTTATCGATGGTGATGTAGCACGTCAGAACTTGACGAAAGGGTTAGGTTTCAGCAAAAATGATCGGGATGAGAATATTCGCCGTATTGGCTTTGTTGCTCACCTTCTCACCAGAAATGATGTGATTGTATTGGTTTCGGTTATCTCTCCTTATCGCGCTATTCGAGAAGAAGTGCGACACCTGATAGGAGATTTTATTGAGGTTTATGTTAATGCACCATTGTTAGTGTGCGAACAGAGAGATGTGAAGGGGTTATATCAAAAAGCACGAGATGGAGAAATCAAGAATTTTACTGGTATTGATGCTCCCTACGAATCACCCCTTTTTCCAGAAGTTGAATGTATAACCGATCAAGAGAGCGTTACTGAAAGCGTAACTAAGGTTTTAAACAAGTTGGAAGAATTGGATTATTTTCGCGTTTCGTCACTTCCCGGAAATGAGAAAGCGTGGGGCTAAAGCTTATATGATAGGCTTTGAAAATATTTTCATTGGGTGGTTTATTGACCCCGTGACATCCTAGGAAAAATGTGTTTTAACTGGCTTTAAAGCCGAAAAATCACAGATTGAGTTAAACGGACAAAATCGACAGTGATATCCGGGATTTGCTGGAAAAATTTTACTAAAACCACTATTCATTTGTTGATATCTTTGTAAATCTCGCTGATGTTTTTGAGCAATGCTAGCTAACTCAAATTCTAAAGAGTCTAATTCGCTTTTTGTAATGCTAATTAAATCAGATTTTTTCCGAAACTCTAAATTATAAAATGAAGCAACCGCTTGATATTGGGGATAAAGATAACGAGCAGCTAACAAATAAACTAATGCCTGTCTTTGATCAAAAGCGGATTTACCAGTTTTGAAATCTAAAATATGTAAAGTATCAGAAGAATCAGAAAAAACACAGTCCATCGTCGCATATAAGCGAAAAGAATAATTTTCCTGTTCAATCAAAATAGGTTTGGGAAAACCTTCATCACCACGAGTTAATTGAATGATGCGCTTACCCGAAAGTAATGGTTCTTCATGATATTTATTTAAAATTTGCAAAACCCGCTGCTGAACTTCCTCACTTGAGTGATTTAATTTCAGTAGCTGTGCAACTTTTTCTACACCGTCTGAAGATCTCAATAAGTGTATATTGTGATGAAACTCATAAACCCCTTTTTGGGCAAGTAGCCCAATACGCTGGGGTGCGGTAGCTGTTTTTAACAGTACTTTGACTAGTGGATCGTGTTGACGCGCTTTGATAAACCCCCGTCTCATCTGGCAATGCCAGCGTTCTTGCCCAGAAGCTGGGGCAATTAAAGACCAAAGGTGATAACTGGCAAATGGTTGATCGGGGGTTGACATTGCTCAGAAACAGTGAGAAAAAATACGGTGGGGAGAAGTAATATCGCACAAAACCGCGATTCATAACTTCGGATTTATAGTTGCAGCTACACACGCTTTGCGGCAAGCTTCATACATATAGTATTTACGATGCACGACAGGAAGTGGCAAAAATGAGCGCGAGTAGCAATTCTGGTAAAATCAAGTTTGGTACCGACGGATGGCGAGGAATTATCGCCGATGACTTTACTTTCGCAAATGTGCGGAAAGTCACAAGAGCGATCGCTAGTTACCTGGAAACGGCTTACACTAAAGATCGACCAGTTCTGATAGCCTACGATACTCGATTTTTAGCTGACGAGTTCGCCCAGACAGCAGCCCAAGTATTAGCAGATCTGGGTTGGACGGTAAAAATTACTGACAGGGATTGTCCCACACCAGTAATCGCTTACAATGCCCGTCACTTAAATTCAGCAGGGGCACTGATGTTTACTGCCAGTCATAATCCCGCACCCTATTGTGGGATTAAATACATCCCTGACTATGCAGGTCCTGCCACTCCAGAGATTACTGATACTATTGTGGCAAATATTGAAGGAGCATCGGATGAGTTGCCCAAAAGCAACCCAACTGATAAAATTTCTATCTTCGACCCAAAACCAGAGTATATGAAGTTTATCTACACTTTATTGGATGTAGATAAAATCAAGAGCGCTCAGTTAAAGGTCAAGTACGATGCCTTATATTCCACTTCTCGCGGCTATTTAGATGAAGTTTTGCAACATTGTGGTTGTGAGTTAGAAAGTTTTCACACCTACCGTGATGTTCTTTTTGGTGGCGGAATGCCAGAACCAAAAGGTGAACAACTGGTAGAGTTAGTAGAAGCAGTACGCAGCGGTAAAGCAGATTTAGGTTTGGCAACAGATGGAGATAGCGATCGCTTTGGCATTGTTGATGAACAAGGCAACGTCCTCACACCCAATAACGTTTTACTACTACTAGCACGCCATTTAATTAAGAATAAAGGCAAAAAAGGCGCGATTGTTCGCACAGTTGCCACAACCCACCTTTTGGACAATCTCGCAGCTAAATACGGGGTGGAACTTTATGAAACACCAGTCGGGTTTAAATACATCGGCGAAAAAATGCGCGAAACCACCGTTTTGATTGGTGGAGAAGAATCAGGGGGTTTAAGCATCATCGGACATATCCCCGAAAAAGACGGCGTATTAGCCGATATGCTAGTGGCAGAAGCGATCGCCTACGAAGGCAAACCCCTGAGTCAAATGGTAACTGAAGCGATCGCCGAAGCAAATGGTCCACTGAGCAACAATCGTCTGGATTTGCACCTCGACGATGCCCATAAAGCCGCTGTCATAGACTTTTTTGCCCAAACGCCTCCCGCAGAAGTTGCAGGCATTAAAGTCAAAGAATTAGGGCGCAAAGACGGCATTAAACTTTACTTGGAAGATGGTAGCTGGGTGCTGCTGCGTCCTTCTGGTACAGAACCCCTGATGCGCGTTTATCTAGAAACCAACTCCCCAGAAAAGCTAGCGAAAATCGCTCAAGAAATGGAAAGCATAATTGCTAAACTAGAGCCGTAGGAGTTAATTGTTAGTGGTTAGTAGTTAGTTGATAGTTGATGATTGTTAGTGGTTGTTAAAAAGTACCACTAACCACGAACCACTAACAACTAACCACTAACCACTAACCACCAACCACCAACAAAAAGTGAAAACTCTAGGTAATCTGCTGATATCGTTAGTTGTAGCTATTTGGGTAGTAGCGATCGCGATTATTTCAGTTCAAAATGCCACACCAGTATCTTTAAAATTCTTTACTTTCCAGTCAATTCAAATTCCAATCGGTTTAATCTTGGCTTTCAGTGCTGGTGTGGGGATAATTGGTATCGCACTGTTGCAACCTTTGTGGGATCTTTCTGCTCCACAGCGTAATGCTAGATCCCAAGACGATGCTGAGTTTTTTGTAGAGGAGGACGATTTTTGACGACCCATTTTTATTTTCCAAGCAAATTTTATATGAAGATAAAATAATGTGTTCTCAAATACTTGTTATATTTAAGTAGCTTTGCTATAAGTATATAAAAATACAATTATCTGAGCGGCGAATATGCCAAAAATAAACTTTTTAATTAGCCCAAAAGCAATTCTGGAAACTCTAAGAAACCCACAAATGGTTAGCAGGGGTTTCCAGGTAGTAAAAAATACAATGTTGGGCAAGGAAACACCCATAGATAATAATGACAGATATGTATTGGAAAAAATAATTATTCCGTATTTTGTTGAGAAAGAAGAATTTACGAAAATCCTATTTGTGGGATGTGGTTCTTATACAAAACATTATGAAAAATGGTTTAAAGATAAACAAGAGTATTGGACTATTGATATAAATCCATTAAAAAAAATATACGGAGCCAAAAAGCACATTGTTGATTCTTCGAGTAATTTAAGCTCTTACTTCCCAGATAATTATTTCGATTTAATCATTTGCAATGGTGTATTTGGGCATGGATTGAATGACAAAGAAGAGGTTGAAAAAGCATACGGCGGATGCTATAAATCTTTACGTGATGGTGGTGTTTTAATTATAGGGTGGGATGATTTCCCAGAATCAAAACCCTTTGATCTCGAAACTTGTGAAAGCATAAATCTATTTAAGCCATATGTTTTCCCCCCACAATCAACTTCACAAATATCAACTGCACAAATGTTGAATTTGACAGACCCTGCGGAAAAACACATCTACAATTTTTATATAAAGTAGTAGAGGAATATTTTGGAATTAACTTTGCCAATCACCCAATTGGGTAGCTAAGAAATAGCGGACATGATCGACGAACGATCGCCCATAATTGACTTGTCCGTGTCCCATCCCCGGAACGACATAACAAGCATTATCGGGGAATTTCTGAGCGCAGTCACGGGCATCTCGAATGTTGACAATGCGATCGCACTCACCAACCAGGAAACGAACCCTACGGTTAGGCTTCACCCTTTCAATATAGCTCATAGGGTTGCACGCATAACCATACTCATCAGGGTATTTGAGATTTTTGGCTACTTCCAGAACCTTAACTACAGGTTTAAGATCCGGTAGCACTCGTGAAAGCAATCCCCCTAATGGTGAAGCTGCTAAGTCTGGTAAGACCTGGTAGCCCCAGCTTTTGGCAAAGGACTGGAGGTTACCATGACCAATAGCTCCCAGCAGTCTGTCCCCAAGACCATCAGCAGTAAAGGCATAAGCGACTTGCAAAACTCCCATGCTGACTCCAAACAGCGCTAACCGACTGTCGGTTAAACCGTAGCGATCGCGGCAGAAATCACGGACTCTGGCAATGTCTTGAGCACTACTCTTGAAGATTTGCAATAGCAGCTTCGTGTCGAAGGGGATACCTCGATCAACTAACGGCTTAATCTCATTTTCCACTCCTGCCGTGAAGGTACGCACCAAGCTGCGATCGCCACCAAGAGGGGTATCGAAAAGGGCTACAGCTATGCCCATGTGTGTCAGCGTCGGCACAATGAAGGCATTCCAGCCATAGGGGGCAGACATCCCTTGCAGACCAATTACCAGAGGGGTTTGGTGTCGTGGTCGATTGTATGGTAAAAATACGGCAACCGGAAAGCCGCTGAGTCTTTCATCAATATCAGGGACCCCAGTATAAGTAAATGGCTCATGAAACCAATAGCGATCGCCACTCACACCGTCAAAAGTAATCGCATCAGGTCCGTAGATCGGCATTGGGTAAAGAGCAAAAGTTTAAACTAATTTAGGTTAATTTTCGGATGAGTGTAATGTTTTTCGCGGTCGTCCTCCTCGCTTGCCGTTTTCACGCGCTGCCCTTGCTTTTGCAGTTGAGCTTACGGAACCTCCTCGGCTGCCTAATTCAGCCATCCAAGCCTTAGTACCAAATATTCCCACCATTAAAGCTGGAATGCTCATATCTACATCCAACTGTTCCCAGTGCAGTCCCTCACCAGAAGGAGTGACTTCCACATTATTAAGTTTATCTGGAGATGCACCCCCCAATCCCTGAACCAATTCAGGGGGAAACAAAAAAGTAGCCCCTGAGCGCAATTCAATAACTATGCGATTCAAATTTAAATCGTAATGGGCAGCTTGAGCGCGTGGCTCAGAAGCATCTGCCATATCTGCTGCTGCTCTTGCCTGGGCTATCTCATTATTTAAGGTTTCCTCCGTCAAATCTAGGTTCTTCATGAATTTCTCTCCATTTTTCTAATAGTTCCGTTTGATGTTCGATCACCAGGTTGAGCGCTTTTGTTGCATCTTTATTGCTCATGTTCCAGACTGCGAGGAATGTAGGACGCTCAGTTTCACTTCCGAGGTTAATCTTGGCTTCTCCCTCAGCTTTAAAAACATGAACGTGGGATGGAAGATGATCGTTGGGGTAAATACGAACACTAAAGCCATCTTTATTAAATACAGTTGCCATTAAAAAATACTAATAACTTTTTTTATATATTTCAAGACTAACCCAAGCGTTTGGGTTATGTCAAGCAATAAAAAAACCTTGCCAGTCAAGACAAGGTTCAAGTTGAAATTGCTACAACGTTTGCAGGCTATTTCTACTTAGTCTCCATCCAATTTTCACCGGCACGCACATCTACAATTAACGGCACAGTCAACGATACAGCATTTTCCATCGCTGACTTAATTTGCGGTTCTAATTCTTCCCACTCACTGGGGAGAACTTCAAATACCAATTCATCGTGAACTTGCAATAATAACCGCGATTGATATCTTTGCAAAACTTCATGCATTTTCACCATTGCAATTTTGATAATATCAGCACTGGAACCTTGAATTGGGGCATTAGCAGCAGCACGTAATAATCCCGCATCGAAAGCACCCAAATTACCCAGTTTTTTCAAGTCAATATCTTCTAGTTTGTTGCCTTTGTACTTGCGGATGCTATTGCTGGTAAAATCAACATAGCGACGACGACCGAGAATAGTTTCGACATATCCTTGAGCGATCGCTTGCTTCTTAACTTTCTCCAAATATTCAAAAACTTTGGGATATCGACTGTAAAAACGTTGAATAAACTCGTTAGCCAGGGTTTTATCTACACCAGTTGAACGCGAAAACCTCAAATAACCCATTCCATAAATCACACCAAAATTAATCGTTTTTGCCAATCTTCTTTCATCTGATGTTATATCTTCTTTTTCAAACACCAACCGGGCTGTAACATTATGAATATCTTGATTGTTTTGGTATGCTTCAACCAAAACTGGTTCTTGACTCAAATGAGCCAAAATTCTTAACTCAATTTGTGAGTAATCAGCAGCTACCATTAACCAACCTGATTGTGGCACAAAAGCCTTACGAATCTGGCGACTAAAAGCAGTCCGAATTGGGATATTTTGCAAATTTGGATTAGAAGAAGATAACCTTCCAGTAGATGTCACCGTTTGGTTAAAATCGGTATGTATCCGTTGAGTATCTGCACGCACCAATGTTGGCAGTGCATCCACATAAGTAGACTTTAATTTAGATAAAGTGCGATACTCCATAATCGCATCAACAAAGCCCGTTTCATCTACTTCTTGCAGTCTTTCTAATGTCGCTGCATCAGTAGAATAACCTGTTTGAATTTTCCGAGAATACTTCGTACTTAACCCCAATTTTTCAAATAATATCTCACTTAATTTTTTCGGAGAACCCAAGTTAAACGTTTCTCCAGCTATCTCAATAGCTTGCTCTTCCAACTTGGCTAAATCTGTTTCTAACTGCTGTGAAAGTTCTTTTAAATAATCTGTATTAATGCGGAAACCTGTATATTCCATTTGCGCTAAAACTGGTTCTAGCGGTTGTTCTACTTCTAGTAAAAGCTTATGTAAAGTCGTAATTCTATCTAATTCCTCTCGCAATTTTGGTACTAACCCAAATGTAGAATAAGCATCCATCCCGCAATAATTAGCGACAGCGGGAATGTCAATATCAGCTATAGTTTGATCTTTAGGAACTAATTCTGCGTAACTTTTTGCTGTCAAACCCAAATATTTTTTAGACAAATCACCCAAATTATGCTTACCATCTGGATTCAAAACATAACTTGCCAACATCGAATCAAATACTACTCCAGCCAATTTAATTCCTTGACAGCGGAGAACTAACCGATCAAATTTGGCATTTTGCAACGCTTTAGGATAATCAGCACTTTCTAAAATTGGACGTAGTGCAACGAGGGCAATTTCTTGATTTAGATTATCCCCACTTTTATGATTAAGAGGAATATAAGCTACTTCATCTAGTTGTGTTCCCCAACAGCAGCCAATTCCTACTAACTCAGCATCACGAGGTTCTAAATCGGTGGTTTCTGTGTCCCAAGCAACGGGTGTTTCTATGTTGGTAAATTTTTGTAAAAGCTTCACTAACTCGCTTAGTTTGTCTTCTGTGTCGATAATGCGTGGTTGAATTGGGTGATCTGATTGCTTTTGTGCTGCTGCTGTATCCTCAGCAGTAAAAAACCACAAATCATTATCTTCATCTTCATCTGTGTGAATTTGTTTTGATGTTTCGAGTTTTGGTGCTTCTGCAATTGTCCCACCAAAACGTTGCTGAAGTTCGTTGATTTTGTCGAAAAAAGTCTTTAATTCTAACTTTTCTAAAAGCGGTGCAAGGACGCTGGTATCAAATCCGGTTAATTGACAATCTTCTAAATTAACTTCTATCGGCACATCAACTTTTATATTTGCCAAAAAGTGAGAATGTTCGGCATCTTGTTTACCAACTTCCAGCTTTTTTTGAATTGCTTCTTTAATTTCACCTAAAGAAGCATATATATTATCAAGAGTGCCGTAGGTATTTAGCAGTTGCACTGCTGTTTTGTCTCCAATTCCCTTAACACCAGGAATATTATCTGATTTATCGCCACAAAGAGCTTTATAATCGACAACTTGTGATGGTAAAATGCCTAGCTTTTCTTTAACTTGTTCTGGTTCAAATTCGGTGATACTACTTGTAGAACGCTTCATCGCGTCTGGACTAAAGTAGAGAACGGTGATTTCTTTTTCTGTGTCGATAAGTTGAAATAAATCGCGATCGCCTGTCAGAATTTTCACTCTATACCCAGCGGTAGTTGCTTTTTGTGCTAAAGTACCCAACACATCATCTGCTTCATAACCAGGAGCGGTGAAAATTGGCAAATTGAAGCCATCAAGCAACTCGTGGAGATTTTTTAAATCAGGAACAAAATCTTCTGGTGTTCCTGGACGATCGGCTTTATAAGTATCGTCAGCTTCGTGACGGAAGGTTGGTAAACCCAAATCAAAAGCAACAGCGATCGCTTGTGGGTGTTCGGTTCCCATGACCTCCAGCAAAGACTTGAGAAAGCCAAAACATACACTGGTGGGAATTCCCGCTTTTGTACGCAGTCCCCCATCTCGTCCTTTAGCGAAAGCGAAGTAAGAACGATAAGCGAGGGAGTGTCCATCTACTAAGATGAACACCGGACGTGATATGAGTGCAGAATCGTCAGTCAACTGGTTTGAGGATGTTTGAGACATAGCCCTATTTTAGCCACAGGAAGGCATCCTTCTCATCTGACTGTTCAATCCCACATTCCGCACCACCCACGGTAACAATCGGTTTTTTTCCACGATAATTTGTTTGGCGATCGCCTATTCGTCCCATCTGGGTGTGCTCTCGATTTATACTGAAACTATTAGACATAGGAGTAGAAATTAATTATGCGTTGCCCAAAACCCTTGTAAAGACGTAAGCTAGCTACGTCTCTACATCTTTTCTAGTTCTTGTGTCTATTGATTTTCCCAGTTTGCAAGTAACCCAAGGCGATCGCCATGACTGACCCCACTACTCAACTGGATATTCCCCGTGCCTTTCCCGACCACACCCAACTTCCAGAGTCAGATGGTACTTTTGTGAAAAATTTCCAGGAGCATCCCCAAAGTATTTTACTAACCGACTCTTTGGGATCAGTTTTGCAACGGTTGCACCCCGATGGACAGTATTGCATTGGACAAGATAGCGGGATTTATTGGCGCGAAACCGACCCACCAGAGAAGGGCGCAGAAGCTCCCGATTGGTTTTATGTGGGGGACGTGCCACCGCAGTTAGATGGACGGTATCGCCGCTCCTACGTGCTGTGGCGCGAACTGATCACCCCGACGATTGTGCTAGAATTTGCCTCAGGAGATGGATCACAAGAGCGCGATCAAACCCCCTTCAAAGGAAAATTTTGGGTGTATGAGCGTGTGATGCGCGTTCCCTACTACGGCATTTATGAAATCATCACAGGCAAGTTAGAGGTTTATCACCTTGTGGATGTTACTTATCAGAAACTCACCCCCAATGAACGCGGACACTATCCAATTTTGCCGATGCAGGTTGAGTTAGGACTGTGGCAAGGTAACTACCAAAATCAAGAAATGCTCTGGCTGCGGTGGTGGGATTTGTCGGGAAATCTGCTGCTAATTGGCAACGAGCAGGTGGTTTTGGAACGCCAACGGGCAGAGCAAGAACACCAACGGGCAGAGCAAGAACGCCAACGGGCAGAAGCTGCTGAACGGGAACTGGCTCACCTGCGATCGCTCCTACAACATCAAGATCCTGCCTAAGTACAGCGAGCGCGTAAGAACGAGCGCGTTTTTTAACGCAGAGGAGCAAAGGAGGTAAGCGCAAAGTGACGCAGAGTTTTTGTGATAAATTTTCGTCATGAATTAATGCGATCGCTGTACTAAGCTGCCTTATGGATGGGAAGTTGGATAGTAAATTCTGTCCCCTGTGTCAGGGTAGAATGAACGGCGATCGCCCCACCATGTTTTTCCACCACAATAGACTTTGCGATCGCAAGTCCTAATCCCGTCCCTTTACCGACAGCTTTGGTAGTAAACAAGTGGTCAAAAATCTTTTCTTTGACTGATTCATTCATCCCCTGACCATTATCAGCAATGGTAATTTTCACACTTTGATTTTCTACTGAGGTTGTAATTGTAATGCGGTTGGGTAAGGCTTGAATTTCCGCAAAAGTCCGACCGATATTTGATTCATCTAACGCATCAATGGCATTTGCCAGAATATTCATAAATACCTGATTCAATTGTCCAGGAAAGCACTCAATTTTCGGTAAATTCCCATAATTGGTAATTACTTCAATTGCTGGACGTTGTTCGTTAGCTTTGAGACGATGTTTGAGAATTAAAATCGTACTGTCGATACCTTCGTGGATGTTAAATGGCACTTTGTAGTCTTTATCAGCACGAGAGAAAGTGCGGAGACTGGTGCTAATATTTTGTAACCTATCGCAAGCCATCACCATTGAATCAATGATTTTAGGGAAATCTTCTAAGCTATAATCTAAGTCGATTTCGACCGCATGGGCTTTGATTTCATCTCCCGGATTGGTCAAGCTTTGTTGATATAGTTTCAAGTGTTCGACAATATCAGCAAGAGTGGGTTTAGCTTGTTGGAGACTGGCATAAATAAAGCCCAAAGGATTATTCATTTCATGAGCTACACCAGCAACCAAATTACCCAATGCTGACATTTTCTCACTTTGGACGATTTGTAATTGTGCCTGTTGTAAGTCAAGTAATGCTTGTTGAGCTTGTTGATAAAGTCGAGCATTCTCTAGGGAGATTGCAGTTTGGGAAGAAAGTAGCTTAATCACTCTTAAGCGATCGCTAGTAAATACCCCAGAAGTTAAGCTATTTTCTAGGTAAAGAATCCCTACCAAATGCCCTTGATTAATAATTGGAGTACAAAATACACTTTGAGGTTGTATTCGGTGCATATATTCCTCAATTACCCCAGGAATATCTGTTTTGCAATTATCTATCACAACTGTTTGTTGGGTATTTTTGACGTAATTAATAATTTTTACGGGAATATCTTGACAATTGTCTAGTAATTGTGGGCTGAGGATAGTCTGTATTTCCTCATGATGAATAGAAGTAATTGCTCGTACTTGCCAAGTATTATCTTGGGGAAGAATTAGTACAGATTTTTTCGCACCAGAGTTTTCTAGAATAATACGGGTGAGGCTGGCAATGAGTTGATCTAATTCGATGCTGGTGGAAATAGCTTGAGCAGCTTTGAGGACAGAGATAAAATCTAAGGCATCGGAAATACTGGTGCTGTCGGTAGTGGAAGTGCGAGTGGATGAAAAAGTCTCAGGAAAGCCAATAGTTTCTAAGGGGTTGAGTTTGAGTCGTTGCTGTTGCAGGATAGGTTGTAGTAGATGAGGATAGCGTTTTTCTAAGTCATCAACTTTGGCTTTTGCTCCCCAATGGGCATAACAATAGTAAGCTTCTTGCATATATGTTTGCGCGACTTTTTCTTTGCCACAGTTGAGGTAGAATTTAGCTGTAAGTTCGTTAGCTAGAGCTTCTTCTTGGATATAACCGTTGGCTTTGGCTCCAGAAATGGCGCGATCGTAATATTCAATGGCTTCTAATTTACTTTCTAAAACCCGCCAACGTTCTGCCTCGACTAAATCATATTTGTGTTGAAAATTCATTGGCGCATGATACGCCCAGTTCTGCATCTTGGCTTGATTTGCCTGGACTTTTTCTAAGATTTTTTGACTTTGATCGTCATTACCATAAATAGCCAGTTGTGTCAAGGCATCATAGAAACAAAAAACTGGCACATCGAGCATTCCCGTGACACTGTTTTCATATTTCTCTGCTTCGTTGGCATTCTCTAGCGCTTCTGTATAGCTGCCAAATAAGTAGCAGAGAATTAACTTATAAATGTAGAAAAAATACGTTCCAGTTAGGTTATTTACTGCCATCTGCGATCGCGGCGCAGTATCTTCATTGTAGGCATCTCCCACAAGACGGCAAGGATCATTAGCCTCGCCGAGCAAATTAGCAATGGCTTGTTGCAGAATCGTCAGATAATCTAGCGCCGCAGCTTGATTAAGTTGGGACATGCGATCGCAGACAACGGCGATTTTTGGTAAAAGGGTAGCTAGATCATCCCCAAGGTACAAGGGATGCTGAAATTGTTTAAAACCGGAATAACCTGCAAATTCTAAATCGCCATTTTCTAGCCCTTTCAAGTAGCCTTCTTGCAAAATTGGCAAGGTTTCTCGGACGTGTTTTTTGCCATATTTTGTACAAAAGCCAACAAGACAGTAAACCTTGGACTTTAACTCATTGCCATTCAGTTCATCCACCAACTGCATAGCCAATTCCCCAAATCGATATCCTGCCTCAATATCTTGAAAAACGCCGTTGAGAACTAACCCATAGGCTGCGTAACCGAAGGCTGAATCAGCAGAATTTCCAAACTGGAGGGAAAGGTTGATTTGAGATGCCGCAATCAATGGAAATAAGCCAGGGGCCGCTATAAACGCTGGAGGAGCCATGCTAGACAACATCCTCATGGCGGCTAGCTTTGAGACATCAGTCATCAAAGGGAGGTGAATTAAATCTTCAATATTTATGCTTGCTAACTGAGTACCGGTTGCTCCCATCGCTTGCTGAATATCTGACAGAGTAGGAGATTCGGGAATAATCACGTTCAATTGTTGAAGAACTTGTAAGCCAATCTGTACTGCTGCCAATTGTTGATTGTTCACCATCTTGGCTTGGATTTTTATTTCATAGGCTTTTACTTTGTCCAAAATCGTGGTTGCCTCTTGCAGCACACAATCAGTCAATTCCTCTGTCTGCTCAAACTCACCAATTAAGCAAGCCGCTTCTGCTGCTAGTTCATGGAGAGATAGCATCAGTTGATATTGACTTTGCCAACTCTGGGAAGATAACAGGCTTAACCCGATCGCCCCATACCTCAAAGCAGGTTCGTAGGCGGCGGAAGCTTTCGCTTTGCATCCGGCTTTAAAATTGAGACTAGCTAATTCATCCCGTTCCGGCTGTTGTGTGACTCCATCAATGGCTGCATTTAGCTGGTTGACAATATCAAAAATTTTGGCATCTTGTTGTTCAGCTGGGGTGTGACGCAGAAGTAGTTGCCCGATCGCCCAATGGGTTGCTTGTTTTTCCTCTTGCGGAATCAGGGAATAAGCAGCTTGTTGGACGCGATCGTGTAAAAATCGATAAGTCGGATTGCCTGCTCGATGATAAACCGATACAGTATCCGATTGCGTAAAGAACTTATACATTTCCGTATTCGGAATAATCAGCCCTTCTTGCAATGCTCTCCATAACGCTGTTGCCGCATCTTCTGGAGATTTTTCGGAAACGATCGCCAGGGTATTCAAATCAAACTGCGCCCCAATACAAGCTGCCAGTTTGAGAATATTTTGAGTCATGACAGGCAATTTCTGCAATTGCAGCGCCATAAACTCGACCACATCATCGGTAATCGCTAAAGCTCTAACTTGAGCAATATCACACTGCCACCCCCCTTGTAGCCCCTTGCTAAGGCTACGGTGTATACACAAGTCACTTATTTTGCTCAAAGCGCTCTCAGACCTAACCCCCAGCCCCTTCCCTTCAAGGGAAGGGGAGCCAATGTTCAAAGCCCCTCTTTGCGTCGGAGAGGGGTTTGGGGAGAGGGTCTGAGGGGGGTCAAAAGTAATGTGCTGATCTTCATGCAATGCTTTGAGAAACTGGGTAGCAAAGAAGGGATTACCCTGAGTTTTTTGGTACACCAATTCAGTCAGCGGTTGAGCTAGGGATAATTCGCAATTCAGCGTATCGCTTACCAACTGATTGAGATCCACCAGACTTAACGGTTGCAAGCTGATTGTATTCACAGTTGCCCCCATTTTGACAATCTCATCTACAGTGAGGATGAATGGATGAGCGGGTGACACTTCATTATCCCGATACGCACCCAAGACTAATAAATGTCCTGTATCTTCCATCAACAATTGCAGCAATTTTAGTGAGGCTGAATCTGCCCACTGCAAGTCATCCAAAAATATCACTAAGGGATGTTCTGCGCTGGTAAACACTTGCACAAATTTCTGCATCAACAGATTAAATCGATGTTGAGCAGCACTCCCCGATAATTCTGTGGCTGGGGATTGAGCGTCAATGATCCGTTCTAGCTCTGGAATAACATCAATTAAGACTTGTCCACTATCACCAAGGGCTTCCAGAATTCTGGTTTTCCAGACTTGCAGTTGGGCATCGGATTCTGAAAGCAATTGCCCCATTAAGTCCCGGAAGGCTTGGACAAAGGCACTCAAGGGGATATTGCGCCTAAATTGGTCGTATTTACCTTTGATGAAGTAACCACGTTGACGCACAATTGGCTTGTGGACTTCGTTGACGACGGCAGTTTTACCGATTCCGGAAAAACCCGCCACTAGCATCAGTTCGGTGTTACCAAGACTTACCCGCTCAAAGGCATCAAGTAAGGTTTGAACTTCAGTTTCTCGACCGTAGAGTTTTTCGGGGATGGTAAAGCGATCGCACACATCCCGTTGTGCAATTTCAAAGTCCTCAATCGAACCCGTTTCTTCGAGTTGAATTAAACACTTTTCTAAATCAAATTTAATTCCTAATGCACTTTGATAGCGTTCTTCAGCATTTTTCGCCATTAACTTCATAACAATATCAGAAATCACCTGCGGAATCTCTTCTCTATTCCCTGTTAAGAGTTCCCTGTTCCCTAATGTGGTTGGCATTTTAGCAATATGACAATGTACCAACTCCATTGGATCATTTGACTGAAACGGTAATTCACCAGTCAGCAATTCGTAAAAAGTTACACCCAAAGAATAGAAGTCTGTGCGATAATCAATCCCCCGATTCATCCTTCCCGTTTGTTCTGGAGAAATATAAGCGAGTGTCCCTTCCAACACATTGGGACTCATCAGCGTTTGGGTTTCTCGTGGTAGTAGAGATGCAATACTAAAGTCAATTAATTTAACTTGTTTGGTTTCGGGATTAATTAGAATATTGGCAAGTTTAATATCTTTATGAATAATGCGCGAACGGTAAAGTATATCTAAGGTATTGCACAGTGCGATCGCTATTTCTAAAAACTCTTGTAGAGACGCGATATATCGCGTCTCTACAGAGGTAAAATAATCCTTGAGGGAAATCCCCCCAAAGTCTTCCATCACTAACATATAGCCATTTTGGTAGGGTTCTAAGCTATAAGTTTGGATGATTAGGGCTGAGTTGAGATTTTTGGCAATGGTGTACTGATTGCGAAACTGCACCAGTTCGCTGAAACTGGGATAAGGATTTTTCAGCAGTTTAATCACTACTCTTAAGGAGTCAGTTTCTCGATATCCCCGATAAACAACGGTTCTAGAACCGTTGTACAGTTCTTCGCTCACCTTGTATCCGGGAATACTCACTCTGATGTTAGCCATATTATTTAATCCTTGAGGCTTCCGGATTTAGTATTCCCAGATGCGTGAATAAATTTCAAACCAACACCAAAATATTTACACAGCAATTCTAAGAATGAAAACGAGTTTGCGTCATCTGAAGATTCAAGACGTTTGCTAATCTCTAACTATGACTTCAAAACTTAGGAAATTTATGCATAAAGCATCTGCCACTAACTTAGCATCAGCCGACAATCAAGCTACAGCAGCAACAGATATTAAACTATTGGTTGTAGATATAGATGGTACGATCGCCGGCGAATCTAACAACCTAAGTCAAAAAGTTCTGGCTGCGATCGCTGCGGTCAAAGCAAAGGGAATTCAAGTAGCGATCGCTACTGGTAGAATGTATCGTTCTGCCTTGCGTTTCCACCAACAAATTAATTCTACTCTGCCTTTATTAGCTTATCAGGGAGCTTGGATTCAAGATCCAATTACCCAAAAAATTCATCGTCATTTGGCTGTTTCCAGAGAAATGGCAGAAAAACTACTAGATTATTTTGAACAACCAAAACTGCGATCGCTTTTATCTGTTCACTTCTACATTAACGATGAACTGTATGTCCGGGAATTAACAACAGAAACTGAAATTTATGCCGAACGTTCTGGTATTGTCCCCATAGTTGTGGGTGACTTGCGTTGTTCTTTAAGCAATGAACCGACAAAGATTTTGGCTTTGTGCGATGACATAGATATTATCAAAGATTTGCTGGGGAATTTGCGACGCCAATACACCCCCGCTGAGTTGTATCTTACCACATCTGTTGCCACATTTTTTGAAGCGACTAATCCTTTAGTTAACAAAGGAACTGCTGTACGTTACCTAGCTGAAGAAATGCTAGGACTACAAAGAACTAACGTCATGACTATTGGCGATAACTTCAATGATTTGGAAATGCTGGACTACGCTGGCATTGGTGTAGCGATGGGCAATGCACCAGCAGAAGTTCAAGCGATCGCCACTTGGGTAGCTCCTAGCGTTGAAGAAGATGGAGCTGCCATAGCAATTGAGAAGTTTTTGCTATAAACCTTAGTAAGCAATTCGTTATTATTAATAACTAATAACGAATAACTAACCAAAAAATCAGAAAGGACACCGACGACTGGCCGTGTTTCGTCTCGGTGCCCTTGCTGGTTCGCTCCTCACACACCAGATAATATAGCGTGACATATTCAATGAGTCAATATCTGTTACAAAACTTTGCAATTTTGGTTTCAAACTCATAATTCAACCAGAGCAAAGACCCCTAATTTTTCTTCTAACAAAAACCTTAATACAGACTGAGTAGCTATAACTAATCCTAATCTGGCTTGAGAAAGCTCTGGTGAGGTAATTTTCACCTCACCCCAAATTCTACAGTTGCACCAGAAAACTTCAAAAGCTTGGCTCAAATTGATCGCTGCTTTTTCCCAGTTAACCGAACCTGCTTCATCACAAAGTTCTAAATCATCTACCACTTGTACTAACTGAGAAATTAGCCGATGGGAAGCTGAATGCGAAAAGCGAAGTTTGCGATCGCTATTCAGCCAAGGTATGGGGTTGGGAGAAATCACACTGAACATAGCCGAACTAGTATTTACATTATTGTCACCAAGTTGAATCAATTTCTCTTGTTGAGCTAACCGTATGAGCGAGCAGCAGCGAGCATGAGCGTATTGAAGTGCAAATAAATGTGAAGAATTTTTGATTCGGGTTTCTCCTCCCCCCCTCTCCCTCTCCCCCCCTCTCTTCCTCTCCCCCATTCCCTCAACCAGATGCTGCAACCAACCAGCTAGAATAGGATCGGTTAAGACGAAATGAATGTAACCTGGTGGAACAATTTCGATGATAAATTCGTCGCCACAGTTTGCCGATAAATGAGAGGCGATCGCACAAGCAATGTCAATTCCTTTCCGATTCTGAGATTTTGACAGTTGTAAAGCCACCCCGGATATATATAAAATTCTATTAATATCTCTACTTTTATATAGAGGAATTTTATCATTCTCTCTACTTAGTATGATGTTTGTATTAGTATCAATACTCAATGCTGATAACAAATAACTGTTAATTAACCGTTTAATTGCTGTATTTTTACTTACTTGTAGCAAATTAAGCACAAATGACTACTATTCAACGCTTAAGCCTTAATATTATTCATATTATGTCATCTATCTTGAGACAGAAGTTTAATCTAGATAGAGAAAAATGAGAATTGTGCAAAATTTGATTAATAGTAAGTAAACTTTACTACCATCATAGTACAGTAAGAGTTATAACAAAAGTGTAGAGAGCAAACTGCTTTCTATCTTTAAAGATGGCTGGCGCTGTTAGGCGTTAAGCCTACATCACCAACACAAAGACACTCCTTGCACCTTTTTCTGACGTCTTTGTCTTCAGCCGAACGCTCTTTGTTACCTATGCAATCTCAATCCTCCTTCTCTGAAGCATCACGCCCTTTTTTGACTTGGCAACGAATTATTGATTGGGCTCAAGAACACTATCGCTGCCGCACCTTTAGCAAAGATGAGCGCATTCCAGCTAGACCTGGATTGCTATATTTGGTGCAAAGAGGTGCAATCCGCATGGTAGGCACCGCCCAAGTTAGCGCGACTGCAAGTCAGCTAACGTCTCGACGAATCAACAGAACTCCAGAAGAAGCTTTCTTGGGTTTTGTTGGGGCGGGACAACCATTTGAAATTGTCGCCCAATCACCTTTCACACTCCAGTCCTACGCCCATGTAGACCAAACTGCGGTGCTTTGGATGTATTGGCATGACCTAGACAACTGGCCCCACTTCCGCCGCGAGGTGATGGATGCCTTTAGGTATCAGCACCAGCGCAAGCTGCTGTGGCTAAGTGCCTTAGGACAACGGCGCACAATTGATCGACTCTTAGGATTCCTCACATTATTGATTGAGGAATATGGCGAGCCGTCAATGAGCGAAACCGACCCCGATGTGATTCGCGGCTATTGTCTGCCCTTCCCCCTCACCCATGCCCAAATTGGCAGCGCGATCGGTTCGACTCGTGTCACCGTCACCCGCTTGATGGGTAAGTTGCGTCAGCGCGGCTTAATCCTTACCCAAGGGGATAATCTCATTTGCTTGCCAGCAGAGTCTATTAATAGAGTCAACTAAAGCCAGCAAGAGCGCCTACTACCAATAGCAGGGGAAGAGCGAATTTTGACAAACCCAGCCTGGGTAATCAGTTCCTGTCCCTGCTCGGTTAGCAGTAAGTTGGCGTAAGCAACACCTGCTTGCTGCTCGATTTGACCATTTTGTTTGACTACCACAAACAGATTGCGAGTAATCGGGTAACTTCCTGACTGGAAAGCCTCAATGTTCAGCTTGTTCCGTTTACCAGGACATTCTTTTTGGCTGACAAATGGTTCTTGGTAGGGAGCAATATACTCTTTTTGTGTCCGCCCTAACGGTAAAGGCTTGATTGAACATTGGGGAACTACCTCTGGGGCAGAAGCGTAGTAAATGCCACCAAGACTTAAGCTGACTTTTTCTAGCGCTTGGGTGGTGGTGGAAACAAATTCCACATTGGCACCGAAACCTTGACCACCCAAGATGTCTTGGACAAAAATCTCTACCGTCCCGCCATCATTGATGCGGCGCGAATATGGCTTAATGGGGATATCGGAACCACCTACTTGATTCCAATTGGTGAGCAAGCCTGTATAAATTGACCGTAACTGTTCTACAGTCAATCCTGGAATATTCAAATTGGGATTGACTGCGATCGCCAAACCATCAATTGCAACGGGAATTTGTTTCAAATCGAATCCGCGCTGAAGAGCACGAGCTAACTCTTGATCTTCAACTGGTCGAGAAGACTGGGCAAATGTCAGTTGACCGTCAATTAAAGATTTTATACCACTGCCAGAACCGCGATCGCCACTGCTTGGTTCTAGATAACGCAGCCTAAACTCTGGTCGCACTCCTTGAATCGCTGAATCAACTGCCAGATAGTCTTTAACCCGGTAATTTCCGGCATAAACCCGAAAAACTGTGTATTAGGCGCTATCTAGCCTTATCTCCGGTTAATTCCCGGAGATTGTTTTTAGAAAAATATTTATACTACCGTTAGCA
>NZ_JAOWRF010000338.1 GCF_025753815.1 Plectonema radiosum NIES-515
GACTAAAAACTTTGAAAGAACTTTGGCTCATGCTAATGCGAAGATTCATCTGTGTTTTGTCAGACTTATGCTCATTCATATTAGCAGCGATCGCCTAAGCTTTCAGAGATCCCAAATGGGTTCTATATAAAGCCCTTGGTTGCGGATGGTATTGGAATTTTTACACAGAGTATCACATTCTGACCAATCGGGGTGAAATTTATTTATAACGTGCTTTTATACTAATTGCATCGTTGGATTCTAAATATCGACCTATGGTCATCATATTCCACATTAGTACATATGCTCATGTCAATGCCACTTCATAAAAATAATTGTAAACATTTTCAACTCGGAGTTTTTGACTACGTTTGACTATAAAGGAATATAAAATGATTAAAGTTTTACAATACCTCGTCATCGCTACGTGAGTCTAAATAACCTTGTAACAAGCGTCTCAATAGTTCATTGCCATTCAAAAATAGATTTTTCTCTATTTCTTCATGTTCCAAGCCACAAACAACATCTGAACCCAACCATATCACTATCTCCTCATGTTCCAAGCCACAAACAACATCTGAACCCAACCATATCACTATCTCCTCAAAAAACGAGCGTGCTTCCTCAAAAAAACCCGAACTTATCGTAGATGCTTCCATATATCTCACCGAAATATGATTTTTAACTGGGAGACATCGGCTGTCACTACTGCTCTTTTAATTGTTTCAAAAGCTTATGAAGACAGCACTCTGACTTTTACTCTTGAATACTATACCATCTTTTGACAAGAGCCGCACCCAAATCATATTCCCATTCAGCAACGCCAAATATCCAAATAGCAGGGGCAAATACATTTAATGTTAGTATCGAGTCTCGGTAAATTACGACGTAACTAAAAGCACCATATGACAAGTATGGTATGCACTCAACTCCAATCAGCTTATGCAAGCCCTCATTATCTGGGTGGGGTTGGCGATCGCTTCTGTTAGGACTCTAGGCTCAAATGGTAAGTAAGCTAATAAAGGACTTCCAGAAAATAAAATATATTTTCTGGAAGTCCTTTATTGACATATAAAGTCAGAAGTGTTAGTGTCAAATTTACAGGCGTATAAGCTAAATTTTTAAAGCTCGATAGTACAATCTCCTAATACTCAAACTAAAATCCCTCAAGTCGAATGAAAGCTGTGTTGTAAAAATTCATGGCTTACGCAAGTGACAGATATCTAAAAACATGGATTTGAATTTGTAAAGCTTATGATGTAAGTATTAGACAAAAAACTGCTGATGCGTCAGTTGCGTAAGTCCTAAATATGCTGAAATTTGAGATTCCACTCTATGAGTCTGTGAAGATGACTGAGGATCTAGAGGCGAACGTATCAGCAGTTAAAAACGACACCAGTCCATAGCACTTTGGTTGGCAACCCGGAAAGAACACTGATAGACTATCATGAACGAACTTGTGCAACGATTATCAAAAGGTAATCATCCCGTTGAAGCCAATCTACTACCTGAGAAAACAGCTCCAGCCTTGAAAGAGAGTATTGATCGTGGGTATGTTCATATCAAATTCACCAATACTAAAGGAGGCACTGATCTAGGTGTCAGGCTTGATCGCGATGCTTCCAATCTGAATGAGGCTAACTTTGAGTGCCAAACAGGAAAGATTCACCTGGTGGGTGATCTGACGCTCAATTACGTGAAAGTTCGATGTATTGTAAATATTGACCTTGAAACCCTAGAAGGCACTGGACACCTTGAGCCAGTAGAAGTGGAGTAAGACACCTTCAGAGGGTGTTTGAAGAGTCAGTCAGGTTGTAAAAAAGCTCTCTCAGTGTAAGCGGCAAATAGATATTACACAGCACAGAGAGAGTGAGATGGGTAAAGCTTACGCTAGTAACCTGACGTGGAGCCGATATGAATTTCTGAGTCAGATAATTTCAGAAGCCAAACCCGGTGGTCATGAGCGTGAAGTCGATATGTGGGAAGTTCTAAATACGATCTTCTATATTCTGGTAGAAGTAGTTCGATGGCGAGCATTACAGGCGGCTTTCCCCACAATGCAAGACAGTGTACAGATATTTCCGTAACTGGCGCAAAGATGGAGTATGGTTGCACATTCATGGTCAACTGCGAGAGTGGACGATAATTAATATTGAGCCTCATCCAAGTCCATCGGAGGCAATTATCGACAGTCAAAGCGTCAAGAGTGCGGCGATGGTGAGTCAATCAGTGGGTTATGATGCGGGCAAACAAATTAAAGGGATTATATGATTCAGTTTCTCACTTCTTGTTTTCTTTACTTCACACCCTGTATTCAGATGCAACTCCCAAAGGAAATATGGAGTATGAAAAATAAAGGTGTAACCCTGTGGTTCACAGATTTAAGTGGTGTTGGCAAAACTACTATTGCTAAAGGGGTAGAGAGCAAGATAAAAGCACGTAATTGTTTAGTTGAAGTTTTGGATGGCGATGTAATAGAAACAAATTTCACCTAATTTTGTGAAGAACCGTAACCAAAACAGAAGTAAGGAGATAACTTTATGAAAATGCCCAACTTTATCATTATAGGTGCAGCAAAAGCTGGAACGACTTCACTCTATAATTATTTAAAGCAGCACCCGCAAATATACATGAGCCCCGAAAAAGAACCGGGCTTTTTTGCCTACGAGGGTAAGAATCGGGAACATTGTAGGCCGGACGGTAACGTGGTAAAGTTCTTCTCTATCACTAGTATTGAAGCTTACCAGGCACAGTTCGAAGGGGTCTCAAACGAAACGGCTATCGGTGAAGCAACCCCCATATACCTCTACAACTCAAGGGTTCCTGAACGTATACAGCAATACATACCGAACGCAAAGGTAATAGCTATTCTTCGCGATCCAATTGAGAGGGCATTCTCGCACTTCTCACACTATGTCCGGGATCGCGTTGAGCCTCTTGCTGATTTTTCTCAAGCGATTCAGGAAGCAGAAGTTCGCATTCGTAACGAGTTGCTGAGCGGTCACTATATAGATTATGGATTTTACTATGCCCACCTAAAGCCCTATTTTCAAAGGTTTGATCGAGATCAGATTAGAATCTATCTGTACCAAGACTTCAAGGCTAATCCTCTGTGTGTAGTGCAAGATATCTTTCGCTTCCTGAATGTAGATGATACATTTACCCCAGATGTGTCTTTGAAATATAATGTTTCTGGTATTCCAAGGAATAGGGCTCTGCACACATTCCTCACCAACCTTGCTAGCCCCGACAATAAATCTCTCCTTAAGCTGTTGTTTCCTGAAGAACTACTTTGGCGTATTGGCGTCAATCTCTACAATTGGAATCTCAACAAGCAGCTGCTTGAACCGGAAGTAAGAAGGCAGTTGATTGAGATTTACCGAGAAGACATCTTAAAGCTTCAAGATCAGCTTCAGCAAGACCTTTCAAAATGGCTAGAGTAACTGGATGCCTAATGGGACTTAAATAGAAAATAGAATAAAAATAAGGTGTAATACTTTGCTAGCAAAGCTTTTACGTCAAACTAACACCTCATGAAAGAGCAAAGGGGAGTTTTCCAATGGTGAACTCAAGTGAAGTATCGCTTAAACTGCGTTATACGAAAAAGTGCCAAATAGGGCTGATAGGCACTGACCAAAAGGTAAATGGGTGGATTGATAGTTTCTCTTTCTATCAACCGTATCTTGTGGGTAGAGATTGCGTCCTCTGATGATAATTAAATCTTTCGCTCTACCTGTAATGAATAGTTCACCATTCTGCAAAAAGCCTAAATCTCCCGTCCGCAGGAATGGTTCAGATCCTGTATCTGATAGATAAGCGCGGAATGTCTCCTGTGTCTCTTCTTCACGATTCCAATAGCCTTGACCAACACTCGGTCCAGATACCCAGATTTCTCCGACTTCATCCGGTTGACAACTACTGAGTGTTTTTGTATTTGCGATTACTATTTTCTGTTCTCGTATAATTCGATCTTCTATTCCCTGTGCAAGATTGTTGGTTGTCAACCACTGCAACGATCGCTCTTCAGTCTTTTCTGTCATTAAAGACTGTACTGTAGGCAAAATTTACGTTGTCGTGAGAGCGATCGCAGCTTGTGCCGAAGTGGAAATTGCCTTTATTCATTGTTTCTGAGTAGCGATCGCTAACCTCGCTCCCTTCACTTGACGCACTTTATCCATTACCGCTACAACCTTACCGTGTCCTACCCCTGCATCGGCATTAATTACTACTATCGACTCAGGGTTTGCACCAACTAAACCACGGACTTGTTCAGTCAGCGCATCAATGGTTGTCGGCTTTTTGTTCAAGCTCACCTGGGCTTGCGAATCTATCGTCACAGTGATTCTTGTGGGAACTTGGGATTGTTGGGATGTGGCAGCTTTCGGCAAGTTTACGGGTAAACCTTCTTGTCGAGTTAGAAACAGCGTTGACATGATAAAAAACGTCAGAATCGCAAATATCACATCAATCATCGGCACAATATTTATTTGCGGTGGAATATCAGGTTCATCTGGTAGTCGCATAAGATTTCTCTCCTCGTTCGTAACGACGACGATAAAGTAGTTCTAATTGTCCGCCATATTCTTGCATAAAGGCGATTTGACGTTGATAAAGTCCTCGAAATGTATTGGCAAACATCAACGTAAAAATAGCTACAACTAATCCCGATGCAGTCGATACGAGCGCTTCACTAATACCTGCTGTGACGCTTCCAGTTCTACTACCACCAACATCACCAATATTTAGCGAGGCAAAGGAAGCTATCAAACCCAATACTGTACCAAGCAATCCCAACAAAGGAGCAAGGGAGATGATTGTCTCAAAGATATTATTAAAGCGTTTGAGAACGGGTATCTCTGCTTGAGCTTCACTTTCCAACGCTAAACGAAATTCCTCTGGATTAGGTTGTTCTAATTCCAAAGCCGAGAGAAACATTCTTGCAATGGGTAAATCTGCATTATGAAGCAGCTTATCTAGCGCACCCACCACATTATCCAAGCGATATAAATTCAAAACTTCCCGTACTACCCGACTCTGACGTTGATTAATCCGATACCAAAAACGAATCCGTTCTACAATTAAGGCGATCGCTACCACACTAAAAGCCAGTAGGGGGAACATCACCACGCCCCCAGCGGCAAACAGCTTACTTATTCCCATATTTTGCCCCTAAGCAGTATGAATTTGCCCAAAACAATCGATAAGTAGAAAATTCTAGTATTGATACTAGTTTTCAATAAACAGTAAAATGGAATCAGTCCTCATGTCAATCCTATTTCAAGCTTAATGACATAATTTTTTGTTATTTTTGACTAATAGAATTCTCTTGAAACTAAACTAAAGTTATTCTACATAAGTGTTTTGGCAAAGTCAATCACATAATTAGTGAATAAAATATTTATCTAATTAGTTTACTTTTGCACTGAATCGTTTTATTGTAGAAAGGCAATAGTGAAAATAAATAGCAATAGTTTATGAGTTTCTCCAGTATTGCGATAGAGCAGCGAGAGAAAGAAATCAAAGCGCTAAAAACTTTTTTGGTTTATAGCACAGTCGGCTCGTTGGTGCTGCACATCGCGGTACTGGCATCTGGTATTGGTAATATGATGACGCGAGTACCAGAACTGGATTCAAAACCGATTGAGTTGACTTTTGTGGAGCCGGAAGTCAAGGAAACACCAATAAAAGAAGAAAAAAAGCCCTCACCTGAAGATAATAAATTGGGGGAAAGCGAAATTTTGACATCATCAGCAGGAAATGGTGGTGGAGGTTCAGTTGGGGGGAGTTCATCTACACAGTCATCTCCTCAAATTCAAGCGCAACTTCCGGTAACCGTTCAGGCTTTACCACAAGCACCCGTGCGAGTGTCCGAGCCTATTGAAAAGCCAATCGTACCCCAAGCATTCACTCCCGCACAAAAGCTAGTTGAGAGGGAGCAACGTCAATCTGTCACTCCACCACAACCGCAAAAGGAAGATCCAGTCGTTTCCAAGGAACCACAAAAGCCAGTAGTAAATAACATACCAAAGGAAACAACGTTAGATCAAAAGCCTGTTGAAAAAACTCAGCCCCAAGAATCACAAAGTTCTACGAAAGTTGCAACTAACAACACTCCAGTACAATCATCGACTAGCACCCAAGAAAGTAGCGATAACTTGAGAAACACGCTAGGTAACATTAGAGATTCAAGAGCCACTCAAACAGCTTCTGGTAATGGTTCTTCCGATTCTAGTAAACCCTCAGGTGGTGGTAATTCCACCATTGCTTCGGGTTCTGGAACTGGTAACGGTACGGGGAGCGGTACTGGTACAGGTACGGGTAACGGAAATGGCAATGGTAGCGGTACTGGTACAGGTACGGGTAACGCCGTCGGTTTTGGAACAGGTAATGGTAACGGTACGCTTAATGGGAACGGGACGGGAAGCGGCAGACGTGAAATAGCCACTTCCCCAACACAACCCAAGATACCAAGACAAGTAGAAAAACCCGAAAGCAACGGTGGATCTGGAGGCTCTGCGGATGGTCGAGCCGCCTGTAAAGACTGTAAAGTTAAATACTCAGAAGGTGCTAGAAGGCGAAAAGCAGAAGGGCGAATAGAGGTAGCTGTTGATACAGATAAAAATGGGAATGTTACTAACGCGGTGGTGACTCGTTCCAGTGGCGATCGCGAGTTGGATGAAGAACATCTCAGACAAGCGCGGCAGTGGAAATTAAAACCTGCCGAACAAGGAAGGCAAGGAGTTAATATAGCTACAGAATACTCGATTGCAGGCTCTCGCCGTAACCGTGAAGTGCAACAAAGGCAGCAACAGCGGGAAGAACGAGAAAGACAGCGGCAAATAGCAGTATCTTCAGATAACAATAATTCTGGAAATGAAACACCAAGACGCAGAAGGAGAAATCTAGAAGCATCATCTAGTAATAATACTGATGTACCAGTATCGAATGGCAGAAGACGGCGAAATCTAGAATCATCAGGGGAAAGTGCATCTTCTAACGAGTCATCGAGAAGTAGCAGCCTGAGTCAACGCTTGCAACGACGTACAGAAGTTAGTGCATCCAGGAACGAAGATCAAACACCACGTAGACTTCGGGTAAGAAATTCTGAACAAAGTTCTATTGGTAGTCGCTTGCGTCGTCGTGGCGTAGAAAATAATTCAGAGTCACCTGCATCAACACCACGCAAACGCAGGGAAGTAACTGCTGATGTCAGAACATCAGGAGAACAGCAAGCACCTATAAGAAGGAGACGGGAATTAAATCAATCAAATCAGTCTTCAGATACTAGTAGTCGTTTGCGTAGCGTGTTGCGGCGCAGTCGCGAATCTACACCTACTGCACCTAGTAGTGATCCAGAGGCTGAATAATAGACATTCCGGATAGGGGTAGTGTTACGGAAGCTGTCACTCTTTGGCAAGGTAGTAGGCAAGTATTAAACGTCTCCAAAATAGAAGCGTTCTCTGGTAAAAGAGTATAAAATGGTCTTTTTTCCCAGAATAACATGAGTGACACATTAGGTGGCACTGTATTTAAATGTTATATATGCAACAGAACCCACATCTTTTAGCGATCGCCTAAATTTGTGATGACCCGTAGATCAAAATGGATCAAGTCGAGCTGAGAACGAGCAAAAAAAACTATTGACAATCAGTTGGGTAAACCAACTTCTACTCCCACCTTAGGTTGGGTGTTTCAATGTTTTATGTCGATTCATTTGGTTACGATCGCCCAAATCAAGCAAATTGCCAACTTAACCAAAGGATTGGCAATGGATTCTCCAGTTTTTTGGTGCCCCTTGTCGAAAACATTATCTTCTTTCTTAAGTGAACTACCACACACTCACTCTCGATCAAGTAGAGTGTGGGCTTCTCCCTTCAACAACCACAGCCCCCACAGTAGTAGACTTACGCCCATACTGTTTTGGTCTTACCGAAAAATTGGGTAAATTACCGCCGATACCTCAAAGTTTTATATCATTCCACATTTCGGCGTCAACCTCAAGGTCTGATTCGCTAAAGGCGCGTAAAATTCAATGCTGGGTTTGAAGTTAAGGAATTAATATTCTCGCTGCTTCAACACTCAAGAAAACTTTACAATCTTAACGCAGAGGAGTATCGCCATGTTTCTGCTGTGAAACTTCGGTTCTACGTCAGTATTTCCCTGCGATCGCAGGGGTGTTATCCTAAAAACCGAGTAACTTTGCCTAAGTTTTCACTCTCCTTGCTTCTAAAGCAGGTTTTTTGAATAATTCCGTACTATTATTACTTGTCTTTTGTAAAGATATCTTAATAAAATGTTAAATTTTGACATTAAATAATAAATTTAAATAAAAGAGTTAAGAAGATTAGAAGAATAACTTATCGAATTCTTGATATATTGTGGAACAAGATACAAATTACGTGGTGTGCAATTTTTGTCTTTCGTTCACGACTCTGCTAAATCAGCTCTGAAAAAAAGTTTCTCCTTGTCTGTTGCTCGGAAACGGGTAAAGAGGTGTGGGGTAAAGGAACCGGTAATATATACCAGCCAAGCTTTAGCAGTGAATTTACTTTCAAAAGGCGATCGCTCAGTTGAGCTATTTTTAGTAGAGTGCGAAAAAGAGATAAAAAAGAATTTACATTCATGGGACGATGGAAAAGTATACGCGCATCTTGCGTTCATACAAATGAAAAGCACTGATGAGGAAGATTACTAACTCAACTAAGTGTGAATCAAAAAACCGCTACCCATTGTTAAAAGCAACCCTTAAGAAAAATTTTCCGGAATCTTCTCACTGCTTGTTGGGGGGAAAATTCTGGTGAGGGAAAATTGCACAGTACGTAATTTGCTTGTAAATAAAGATTGACTTGTTGGAAGGATAAAGTATGTCTTACGCGCAAACGAAGACTCAGTCGAAATCAGGTTATCAGGCTGGGGTAAAAGATTACAGATTAACTTATTACACCCCAGACTACACACCTAAAGATACAGACCTTTTGGCAGCATTCCGGATGACTCCCCAACCTGGAGTTCCTCCCGAAGAAGCTGGTGCAGCAGTAGCTGCTGAGTCTTCCACTGGTACTTGGACAACAGTATGGACTGACTTGTTAACCGACCTTGACCGCTACAAAGGTCGTTGCTACGACATCGAACCAGTTCCCGGCGAAGACAATCAGTACATTTGCTACGTTGCTTATCCTCTAGACTTGTTTGAGGAAGGCTCTGTAACCAACATGTTGACCTCGATTGTAGGTAACGTATTTGGTTTCAAAGCATTGCGGGCGCTGCGTTTGGAAGACTTGCGGATTCCTGTTGCTTACCTCAAGACTTTCCAAGGTCCTCCTCACGGGATTCAAGTTGAACGTGACAAATTAAACAAATATGGTCGTCCCTTGTTGGGTTGTACCATCAAGCCCAAGCTCGGTTTGTCCGCGAAGAACTACGGACGTGCCGTTTATGAGTGCTTGCGCGGTGGTTTGGACTTCACCAAAGACGACGAAAACATCAACTCAGCACCATTCCAAAGATGGCGCGATCGCTTTCTGTTTGTATCAGAAGCCATCCACAAAGCACAAGCTGAAACCGGCGAAATCAAAGGTCACTACCTCAACGTTACCGCTCCTACCTGCGAACAAATGTTGGAACGGGCTGAGTTCGCTAAAGAACTCAAAATGCCCATCATCATGCATGACTACCTGACAGCAGGTTTCACCGCTAACACCACCTTGGCTATCTGGTGTCGCAAGAACGGTATATTGCTGCACATCCACCGCGCTATGCACGCCGTTATCGACCGTCAAAAGAACCACGGTATCCACTTCCGTGTATTAGCTAAGTGCTTGCGGATGTCTGGTGGCGATCACATCCACACCGGAACCGTTGTTGGTAAGCTGGAAGGTGAACGCGGTATCACAATGGGCTTCGTTGACCTACTCCGCGAAAACTACGTAGAGCAAGACAAGTCACGCGGTATTTACTTCACCCAAGATTGGGCTTCCATGCCTGGTGTAATGGCAGTTGCTTCTGGTGGTATCCACGTATGGCACATGCCCGCACTAGTCGAAATATTCGGTGACGACTCCGTACTACAATTCGGTGGTGGTACTCTCGGACATCCTTGGGGTAACGCTCCTGGTGCAACCGCTAACCGCGTTGCTTTAGAAGCTTGTATCCAAGCCCGTAACGAAGGACGCAACCTCGCTCGCGAAGGTAACGACGTTATCCGCGAAGCTTGTAAGTGGTCTCCAGAATTGGCTGTTGCTTGCGAACTGTGGAAAGAAATCAAGTTTGAGTTCGAGGCAATGGATACCGTCTGATTTGAAGTTAAGAGTTAGAAGTTAGGAGTTAGGAGTTAAATTAATTCATAACTCATAACTCATAACTCATAACTCATAACTCTTTTGGGCTGGGTCAAGCATGGATTTAAAACAAATTGCGAAGGATACAGTTAAAACGCTTTCTAGCTACCTAACTTATCAAGCAGTGCGGACGGTGTTAACTCAACTTGGCGAAACGAATCCTCCCTTGGCGTTTTGGCTGCACAACTTCTCCGCTGACAAAATTCAGGATGGAGAAGCTTACATCCAAAGTTTGTTCCAAGAAAAGCCAGATTTGGCTTTGCGGATCATGACTGTGAGGGAACATATTGCCAACGAAGTCAGCGACTTCTTACCCGAAATGATTCGTATCGGCATCAGCCAAGCAAATACAGAACACCGTCGTCAGCATTTAGAGCGAATTACGCAATTAAATATGTCGATACCCAGCCCAGAATCAGAACAAACAGCTTCAGATCCAAATTTGGATAACTCATCAAGTTAGTCAATAGTGGTTGGTGGGAGCGTGGATAGTGGATAGTGGTTGGTGAATAGTGGATAACTGTTAACTGTTAACCGTCAACTAACAACTAACTCCTAACTCCTAACTCCTAACTCCTAACTCCTAACAACCAACACCTTTGTAGTCAAAAATTGCCCTCCTTTATTACCAGCTATGCAAACCTTACCAAAAGAGCGTCGTTACGAAACCCTTTCTTACCTGCCTCCTCTGTCTGACGCTCAAATCGCCAAGCAAGTGCAGTACATCTTAGACCAAGGTTACATTCCCGCTATCGAATTTAACGAAAAATCAGAGCCAAACGAATTCTACTGGACAATGTGGAAACTGCCTTTGTTCAACGCTAAATCAACACAAGAAGTGTTGAGCGAAGTTCAAGCTTGCCGTTCTCAATTTTCCACCAGCTTCGTCCGGGTTGTGGGTTTTGATAACATCAAGCAGTGCCAAATTCTCAGCTTTATTGTTCACAAACCCGGCAGCAGCAGATACTAAAAAAGGTAAAAGTAAGAATTACCTTTTAACTTGACTTGAGATAGAGAGGTAGAATTATCTACCTCTCTTATTTTCGTAGTAACGACTTCAGTCGTTATCTTAATAAGAAGAGGACTGAAGTCCTCACTACGAATTTACGCACCCTACTACTTCAGTCGTTATCTTAATAAGAAGAGGACTGAAGTCCTCACTACGAATTTAAAAAATATCGCCTTCTTCATCAGATTGAGTCGGAAGACATCCAGAAACGACAATAAAACCAACAGAATCAAGACGAATAGAAGGATGGCGAATTCCTTCGATAATTAGTTGTATTAAGTCAGTTTCTGTCTCAATTTCTTCTGCTAGCTCAGAATCAGACCTTTCTTTGTTTTCAACAAGTTGATTAAGCCGCAACTGTAACTGTTCAATGCGCTTATTTAATTTATCTTCAGCTATTTTCCCCTGTTTTTCGCACAATTCCAGAAAATCAGGACGCTGCTGGAGTAGTTCCAAAGAAGTTTGACGCGCTTGATAGCAAAAGTCTTGCCATTTATTAGCTTCAACAAAGTTATCAATTATTGATAAGCGACTTTTGGCTAAATTATAATCACGGTATTGAATGCCACCTTTACCTCTATAAGGACGCTGCAAAATAGTTAATAATTCTTCATTTTGCACTACAGACATAGGCTCAACTGCATCAACGAAAATAGACTCGATTCTTGGGGGAAATAAGCCATCAGCCCGACGCTTGAGAATGTGATATTTGGTGTCGTTTTTGAGGTAAGTTAAATTTGCTTCAATGATATAATTGAATCTAAAACCAAACCATTCCTTACCTTCACTATTATCCCAAGATTTATCAAATCGCCATAGTGCAAAAGCTTGACCTCTGTCATCCCAGTGAATGTATGATGCTAATGATTCCAGAAATTCTTCACCAATTCTATAGAGATTGATATCAGAATTTTGATTTGCTAATTTGCGGTTAAAAGTACCAAATGTCTCTGCAAAAGTGTTGAAGTAAGTTCTCAATTCATCTACTGGAAGCAAGGTACGCATTGTTGGTTGGTAGCGCTGTATTCCAGTGAAATCGGTTTTATAAACTTGCTTAAATTCTAAAGCTTCACAAATCCATCCTTCTACACATCGCTGTATTTCTTGATATTGAGCATCATAATTATCTAATGCTGTAAAATACTGGATAGCATCTTCATCAAGAATATCAATCTCATCTAAAACGTTTTGCTCGTTCAGTTTGATTTTTTCGGTGGCGATTTCACCTGGAATTTGTTGTATACTTTCTATTAGTCCATTTGCGCCAGTTTCAAACAGCTTTGCTTCAAGTTGCGGCAATTTTGTATCTACATAAAACTGAAGACTAGTAATTGATTGTTGAAAGATTGTTAAACCTTCTTTTAACAAACGATACCAAGCATCGTGGGGACTATCTTCTAAATCTGGACCGGCAAATACTGTTAACTCAATTTTATGTGTAGTGTAGATGCTGTCTATCCTACTGATTCTTTTTTCCAGGCAATTTGGCGACCAAGGAATGTCAAAATGAATCATCCAGTCGGCAAATTGTAAACTACGACCTTCTTCGGCAGCAGAATCACAAACCAGAATAAAACACTTTGGATCGTTTTTGAATTGTTTAAGATTCTTTTCAACTTCAGCACGAGTTTGTCCCACTTGATGAGTTGCGACAGTTGCTTTCCCAAAACTGCTTCTCAAACAACGGACGATTTCTGCCCCTACTTGGGGAAAGCGGGTAAATACAACAATTTTTGGGAGTGTATCACCCGGTATTGGTCTTGTAATGCGTCGCTGTACTTGTTCGAGTAATTTGCTGAGATTTGAACGATAAGATTGTAAATTAAAGCGTTCGCTGAGGTGGTAAAGTAATACTGTTTTGAGTAATTCGATGCGATCGCCATCTTCTGAGGGTTGTCGAACAATTTTTAGCAAAGACTCTAAAATCTCTTCTTCCGAAGCAAATTTCGGAGTATCAGTAAGCATGGAAATGCTTTCCTCATCAAAGTCTTGAATTAACTCTTTGCGAGAAGAGTTCTTTAACCGTGCGGTGATAACCTGTTCTAAAAGACCAAACCAAGTACCAGAAGCCAGAAATAAAAGCAGAAATATGCGCTGATACTCTTTTTCCTTGGGAGCAAGGCTACGCCACTTTTCAATAGATTCGTGAATGTCTATTGAACGCTCATCTAAATCATACTCGGCTTTGGGTGTAATATTTCTCTCAAGGATTACATCTTCTACCCAAGCAGGACGATTGCGGAGGATTCGTCTATGAAGTCGATGGGTGTCGCTGATGTGGGTGCGAATTGCTCTGATGATTTTTTCTGGGTCGGTGGCTGTTTCTAAATTTTCTAGCTGGTCTGCTAAATTCAGTAAATAAGTATCTTTGGGAAAAAGCTTTCGGAGTTGATTTAAGTTGTCTTTCAAAACAACAGAATCTGCATTTTCCAAGGAAAGTAAAATTCTACCAATTGCGGCACGGTTTTGCACTTTGGTGCGAAAGGAAGACAAATCATCCATCCGATAGATGTCAGGATCTAACAGATGTAGCATGGTCAGATAATCGCGCTCGTGGTTTAATAGTGGGGTAGCAGTAAGTAAAAGCAGGCGATCGCATTTATGAGCTATGTGTTTGTAAATCGCAAAACGCTGGCGTTCTGATGCGTCTAATGAGTACGCCATTGCGGCAATTTTGTCAGCTTCATCGAAAATTACAAAATTTATATCTGCGTTGCGGTTAATTTTTTGCACATCTTCCACCGCTACCACTTTCACTCTATCAGGAAAATGAGAGATATAAAATTTATTTTCTAACTCTTGATGCCATTGTTCAAGTAAATATTGCGGTACTACTACTAAAGCTGTTCCCTGGGGTTCATCTAACAAATATTGCCGCAGAATAGCACCGGCTTCAATCGTTTTTCCCAATCCCTCATCATCTGCTAATAAGTAGCGTTGAATTGGGTCTTCTAGGACTCTGCGGATAACTTCAACTTGGTGGGGATAAAGTTTAATGTTAGCAGAAAGTAAGCCTGTCATGCCCCGACTGACAGAGCGTTGCGACATCAAACAATTCACTAAGGCAAGTCGTCTTTCGTGGAAGTACGGGGTTTCTTGACCCTTCATCGCTAAAATATCAATTGGGTCTTCAATTGGTAAATCGCAACGCACGTAAACTTCTTGTTCAGTTACCAATACGGTCTTTTTATCTGGTAAATCAACTTGATATAAATCGTGGTCTTCATCCCAAGCGAAAATTCTGCCGATTCCCCATCGATCTTCATTGTCTAATTTGATATAACAGCGAGTTTGACGCTGAATTCTCACTTGAGACAGGGAAATTAAAGGTAACGTATTTGAAATCCGCTTTCCTAATGAGCAAAAATATTCTACAACTACCGATTGCTCGGCTATTTGAGTAACTTTGCCTATTCCCAGATTGTTATTGCGCGATCGCACTAATGAACCAACTTGAATCATATCCACTGTCTCATAATTTCGTCACGGTCAACCGCTTTGATAAATTTACTCAAAGCAGAAAATTCACACTTTTCGCCAAACTTAATAATAGTTTGTATATGTGATAGCGCAACATAATCACGTTATACGCTCTTTAGATACGGCTTTTGAGGTTCACCTTTAATTGATAGGCAAGTCCGATTGCCTAGCTTACCATAACTTACTTCCGCCATCACGCGCCGACGGGTTGAAATTTGTGGATATCTCAACTTTTCGTCATTCCACTGTAGAGACGTTCCGCGCATAGGCATCTCTACAGTAAAATGACGTATCAGACCTACCATTCGCTCTTCTGCATCCTACACGTAAAGTAATGCAACTTCTGTCAAGCGACTGATTAATTTTTCTGATAGGCTCAACATAATTAACGGGTATAAAACGTTCAACAGGAAAAACCCGTGAGTGACGAATTGAAAAAAGGTGACAAAGTTAAGTGGAAGACTTCCCAAGGTGAAACCACTGGTGAAGTGGAAAAGAAACTCACCTCATCCACAGAGATTAAAGGACATCACGTTGCTGCCTCAAAAGATAATCCTGAGTATTTGGTTAAAAGCGATAAAACCGGCAAAGAAGCAGCTCACAAACCTGGTTCTCTTGAGAAAATCGAAGAGTAATCTAGCGTTATGAGTAAAGATGTCAAATCGGTGATTTCCGAGTTTCACCCTTGTGTGAATATGACACCAAAGGAACTCGAATCTTGGCTGAAAACAGAGGAATCTCAATCTGTAGGACAAAAAAAAGATGATGATGAGTCAATCGGACATAAATCCGGTAAACGCGTCATTAAACCTAGACGTGAAAATTAAATATGCGTCAACCAAAACCCCTAGAGACGCGAAATTTCGCGTCTCTACATTGTTTTCTGGAGATGAAAGATTGAATTATTGCACAAGAAAAAAGATGACTACACACACCCCGGATTTATCGCACATGAAAAAAGTCGTCAGTTATGTACATCGTCACTCAGGTAAAAAATAAAAGGTAGAGACGTTCCGCACCGAACGTCTCTACTATAGACAACCTATTTGAAAATTAAATATGCGTTATCCAAAACCCCAAGAGACGTAGCATTGCTTTGTAGAGACGTAGCTAGCTTACGTCTCTACATTCATTTTCACGTCTATGTCTTATTAATAGTAGAGACGTCTATACTATTAATTTAATTCAACCAAACCAGTATGATGGTTGAGAATCTACTTGGACTGTTTCAAGGCGATCGCTAATCCAATCCGATTTTTCTTTCATGATTGAAGAAATGCCTTGGTGAATTAAATTTTGCAAGTATAGGGTTTGTTCTAAAGGACTACGAGGTAACTTAAAGTTTAACAAACACTCTTGGTCTAGCTGGTAGTTAGGAAGCGATTTATCATCAGTTGTACTATAAAGACAAGGAATGCGACCCAGAACAAAGCAAATTAATTCTTCCCGCAAATCAGGAATAGCAAAAGCTTGTTGATAAGGATTGTATGGATAAGTATCCAAAACGCTTTCAATCTCTCCTACAACTGATTGTGGTGTTAACTTTACTACTGTTTGCATAACGTTTTAGTTCCGTTTGATCCTGCTAATAATCGGTTCAGGGTAGAAAATCTTAATGCCAATGTCGCCGTAACAATTACTTAGATGCTAAAACCCGAAAACTAGTTTTTCTTTTGTTACAGTCAACAGATAAGTTCCTGCACTTATTTCAATTCAGATTTTTACTATTTAACAGTAAAATATCTGAAATAATACTCACTACACTCATTAAGTGTAATTTCTATCTTTCCATAATGCCAATTATTTCAAACTTATAAAAATTTGGGGCAAAACTACATAAAACGCATCATAAACTAATAGGGATCAATTTCAATCATTAAGAACAAATATTAATTATAAAAAAATATTGAATGAGTTGCTACTTTTTTTATAATTTACATTCCTTAGTAGTTTTTTCGCTAAATCTCCTTCTACCATTTCTAATTGCCGAAAAAATAGCTTTTTGCCATCATGAAAATCTGCCCTTCTGCGGATGATGCAAAACCGAGAAGCGCTAGAAATCTTTTGTGAGTTAATTGTCTAAGTTACAAACCTAACAACTTACTATCATTGCAAATTAATTGAGCCACAGATTAAATGATTACTTAAGAAATTCTAAAAAATTTAAGCCGCTTAAAGGTAGATTTCTCATCTTACTATTAACTTCCTCAGCAGCAGCTAATCCCGAAAGCATCGCACCTTCAACAAGTTTGCCACCACACCAATCACCACAGCACACTAAAGGTAAAAAACTTTCCGCAGATAAAAAAGCTTTGTCCCAAGGATTGCGAGGAAAAGCATAACGCCAGCGATGTACTTGCATCCATTGGGGAGTAGCCAGCCAAGAAAGTTGCACAGACTCACTTGCGCGTTGCAACATTTGCTGTGCGGCTGGGTGTAAATCAGGAGATTCTAAATAATGCTGTGCGAAATCAGCGCTACTTTGGATTACAAAAAGCGGTTGCTGCGAATTGTGACGCTTGCTGCTATCTAAACCAATCCAAGCTAAATCAGGATTGTCAACAAAAGTTAAGGCTTTCCACTCCGGAAGTGGCTGGGAGTCGGCGGGATACCCAGCCATAACGGTGAGACTGGGGTAAAATTCTATAGAACCCAAGTTATCTAGAAAAGCTTTATTGACTAAATCGCCTAAAGGTGCTAAAAGCGTGAAAGCTTGAGGTGCAGGAATCGCGACAACGACTGATGCAGCGGTTAACTCTTCATTGCTGGATTCAAAAGTCAGACGCCATTTACGATCAGCAGTTGGGGTAATAGCTTCGACACGTTGATTTCGGTAAATTTCTAAATTTTGAGCGAGAAAAAGGGCGATCGCACTCATTCCTTCTGGTGCAATATAATTTGCATCTGGCTCATTTGTCCACACTTCTAGAATATGATGGCGGCTCAACAACTCAACAAAACGCCTCAACAATTCACCCTTTGGCTTCAAATAACACACACCATGATCCGCACAAGTATTATGTAAACGTCGTGTAGCAACTCGTCCACCCAAACCACGCGATTTTTCTACCACCAATACTGAGTATCCAGCTTGACTTAACTGCTGGGCGCATACTAAACCTGCCATCCCAGCACCAATTACAGCAACATCAGTCATAATTCTTTCTTTGCGCCTCTGCTAGGAGTGCGTGAGATGATCATATATTAATTTAATGTCAAACTAACCGCAGAGGAAGCAGCCTGAGGGCGATTCATAAATCGCTATAATTTCAACAGTTACAAAATCCCAAATTTCTGAGTAACTATAAAAAAATGAGTAAAAACTTACCGTATATTCTTCGGGTTCCTCAACCGGAAATTGAGGAAACTTTTGCCGCTCACCAAACTACTCATCAGTTTTATCACGAAGTTCGAGGGCGTTCAGAGTTTAAGCGTCATTGTGAATGGTATCATATCACAGCAGAACAAAACCGTCAAGAATTAGAGAAAATGCGCGGCGAATTAAATATTTTCCGTTTGTTTCGCCGCCGATAAGAGACTTAAAATTATATTATTTCTAACTCATTATCGCGTAAGTGAGCCTTAAATTTTTTAGTAAACTGTACTACGAACGGCAGGTTAGCGCTAATAGGTTTATCTTTCCAAACGGTTGCAATTTGCACTACTTCCCCTTCTGACCCTTTGATATCAAAAGGCTGACTGCGATGCTCAGGATGATGGTAAATTAGTACGGATTCTTTAACGCGGACGCGATCGCCAATTTTCATCGAAACTCCTTGCGGTTTGAAACCCCGTCCTTCTAGGACGGCTTTATATTTGCTCCATTACCGCGCAAGGGAATTGTTTAATTCGGTGTGCTATTGTATTGCACTTTCGCGCTCGACAATTACCATTTCAAATCTCACAACCCTGTACGCATAACGGTTTTGCTACTTCGGTAGCCTCCCTTTCGGGGTTATGTTAGCCTTGTCAAAGTTATAAGAGCTTGTTGGGCTTGCAACACTGTTCCAGTGACCTTAGAACTGTTTAATTACAAGCGACAGAGCAGGGGACTGGCTGCGTATCCCAAGGTGTCGTGACTCAAATAACGTAGCAGTTAATACTTAGACGGGTCAGAATGGCTTGTTAGATTTCTCTTTCAAGCCCTATGCCTTTAGGCTAGGGTTTCTGACTTGCATTGATTTCAAAATAGACTGCTTGCTTTGGCAAAGATTAATGCTTAAGTACCTGCGCTCAAAACAAAGCCCCGAAATTCTGAACTCCCGTCAGCGCGATCGCTTATCATTCAAAGCCCGTGTAGGCTTTAATAGTAATTAGACGGCAACATCAGAGTCGTCAGGTACTTTAGCAAGAAGTCTCATTTTTTATCTTCGATTTCAAGAGCGTTAAACAAAGCGAGAACTCACACCTCATGGCGATGGACATGAGGCGTTACCTTATACTCCGAAGAGTACAACCATTTTCCTGATTAGGATGGGTCGGCTGATAAGGAAGGAACAACCCGATGACGCTTTTTAAGTGCGTCTTAACGCCAAGATTAATTTTACAACAAATGGGGCATTGGGCAGGAGGGAAGGGGAAAAGGGAAATATTTCCCCCACTCAAGAGCACTCTCCCTACTTCCCAGGTGGACATAGTTGTTGCACTTTTTGAGGAAGTTGCTGGCATCTTTGCTGGAAGGAATGAGGATTAAGTTGCGACCAAGCAAACAATCCCATTGTACTTCCTACCAGCAACGCCAACACTCCGGACAGTAGCACCCAAACCTTACCCCGACGTGGTTTTTTCACTTCAGTTGGAGTTGCAGAAACGGCAGGTTCTTCGGCTGATGGAATATCTAAATCTAGTAGCGCTTGAGAACTATCTGCCAACTCTGGTTGTGCTTCTTCTGGTTTTTCTTGGATTTCGACTGGCGGCTGGGAGGAAGTTACGCTCACCAAGTATTCTGGAGATACACGGCAATGGGTAAGCACTACCGTTGCGTTGTCATGACCATTTTTCTGATTTGCCAAATTAATCCAGTTGTCAGCTGCATCTTCTAGTGAAATTTCACCTTTTAAGACTGGTAGTGCATATTCTGTCCAGTGATTTTCCACCAAATTATGATCGCTGACTCCATCGGAACACAGCATTAATATGCCATCTTCTTCTAAGATAAATCGCTGAATTACAAAACGTAGAAATTCACCATCTTTTGTTCCCAAAGCTTGGGTAAGTGCATAAGCATCTGGACGTTGTAGTGCTTTGCGATACAGACTGCGGGCAAAGCGTACTTCCCGCGATGCCACATCATCATCTACTGTCAGTAGTTGGCAGTAGTTGTGTGTAATCCAGTATGCGCGGCTATCACCGATACTTGCCAAGTAAAGTTCATGGCTATTCTGTGAGTAGCATCCAGGGGTTATCTCGACTTGTTGCGGCACTTGTAGAGCCATAACGACGGTTGTTGCCATGCGTTCTCTAGCTTGGCGTTTTTGCTCGTCGTTGCAGGCACAAATCACGTTATTTACAACCCGCAAACTTGCTTCTAGTTGCTGCTGTAACAATTCTGGGGATACTAGTTCAGTTTGTTCTGCTACTTCTGCTAGTAAAGCGCGAATTTGCAACTTCAGAGATTGTACTGCCAATTGGCTGGCAACTTCGCCACCTTCGTGTCCGCCGATACCATCGCAAACAATCGATAAGCGGGGTAGTAAGGGATCGTCTGAGTTACCAAAGGCTATGGGATAACAAGTATCTTCATTTTGCTTGAGTTGGGGACCGCTATCTGTTGCCCCTGCCACTTTTAGATTTAATGGCAATTGCGCTGCTAATGATAGTAATAACTGATTAAGTTGAGTTGCGATCGCTTTCAACTCAATTTCACCCTGATGGCACATAGAATCGACTATTTTTTGCAAAGCTGGTGCTACTTCTGATTTAGCCACAGCGACAATCGGCTTCCAGCACTCACCCAACTGTTGAAGACTCGGCTGTTCTGACTCATAAAGTTCCAAGAGTCTCACACACCAACCTTGCACTCGCAGGTTGTCGGGAAACAGTAAACTCAGGGCAACTCCAAATTCTGATAGAGGTTGCCAAAGTTGAATAATTTGCCACAGAAAGTTTACTTGTCGGACTGGGGTTGCTTGTTCCCATGCCTCGGTGATCGCTGGATATAAATTTCCCGTTTCATCTATCGGTACATTTTCCAGTAAAAGTATATCACCCGCAAATCCATAAACTTGAGGCAGATGGGAGCGATCGCTTGATAAGCGTAAATAAGGAATAATTGCTTTTGGTAATTCTTCGGGTATGTCTGGCAGCTGGAGGGGTTGAATATCCAGCCAAATTTGTGATGTAATTACCTCATATCTATCTTTTATTAGTTCTCCCGGTCTAATGGCTTGATGTTCTCCAGTAGACCAAATATAACGATGAACTAAAGGAATTTGACAACTTGCACATAATCTGCTGTCACCCACAGAATTAATGGGATTACTACAACCTGGATTTGTGCAATAAATTATCCGCTCTTGTGAAATCATGCACCTAGAAGTTAAAGGTTTAAATCAACCGCTGAATTTCGATTACATCTGGCTGTCAGCTCAAGGATGAAGTGTCAAGTATCAAGGATGAAATTGATACTTGACAAAAGTTGTGCTTTTTGTCAGATTTCTTTTTTTATCCTTCTCAATCGCATTCATACGCACTCGCGAACAAACTTTTTGATTGTTTTGAGTAAGTTATAATCAGATTTTCTGGTATAGATTACTTCTACAATGCTATTTAAATTTAATTATTTTCACTTACTTAATTTGACTTTCATCTCTGTCTGTTTGTGCGATCGCCACAATGTAGTCGAAAATTCAATTCTGCAATTATAGCCGAAACACTAGCATAAATTTCATCATTTGGGAGGAAGACAAAAAGACAAAAACAATTATTCTTCTTTCCCCCCTCCCC
>NZ_JAOWRF010000216.1 GCF_025753815.1 Plectonema radiosum NIES-515
TACCTGATGCGTGTTGAGAATTGAGTTATGTAATTGAGAATTAAAATCAGATATCACAAAATCGCGTTGCTTGTTGCATTTCTTACCATTCGTGACACTTTAAGATAAAATTAGTTTTGTTAACAGTAGTTACGCTGTAAATTATCCATGCTGCTGAGTATCTAATTCACCTTTTTACTGAGTTTTGAAGGCAGGGATGAATGATGCCTTTAAATATGACATGTAGGCGTAGCCCAACCTAGGCATCGCTGGCTTAAAATTTGTGTCTCCAACCTTGATTTGGCTATTTTTTAAGCATTATTACTTATTGACAAATCGTTAATAACCCTAACCTATCACGAATCATTTCTTACGTATTAGACCCTATAACTAGCTCCTTAATCTATGAACCTGACGTTTCCAAGCCAGTATGACTTCGTACCGCGTTACTTCCGACTAGCTGTTGCTAATGTCCTGTCAAGTATTATGGTGCCACTGGCTAATCTAATCAGTATCATCTTCTTGGGTCATCTTGAAGAAATTCACCACTTTGCTGGAGTCACCCTCGCTGGAAACTTGCTTAACTTTCTCTACTTCGTTTTACTCTTTTTACGAATGGGAACCACTGGAGTAACAGCGCAAGCAGTCGGACGAGATGACCGAGAAGGTGTGCTGTTGGTAGGACTGCGTAATGGTTTAATTGCTCTGGTGCTGGGGATTGCGATCATACTCTTGCAATACCCTTTGGGAGAGCTTGGGTTTGCTCTACTAAATGTTACCCCAGAGATAAAATCTTCAGGTCTTGCCTATTTTAACACCCAAATTTGGGCAGCGCCTGCGGTTTTGCTCAATTTTGTGCTGATAGGTTGGTTTTTAGGGCGGGAAAAAAATGGCTTAGTTGTGGTGTTGTCAGTTGTTGGGAATGTTGTCAAAATCGCACTTGACTACCTGTTTATTATCCACCTAGGATGGGAAAGTACGGGGGCAGGAGTTTCCTCTGCGACAAGCCAATATGTGTCGTTGTTGGTGGGATTGATATTTTTTTGCACAGAAATCCAGTGGATTGAGGTACGAGCCGTAGCTGGAAAAATATGGGAAATCTCAGCGATAAAATCTAACTTGACCCTCAATGGAAACATCTTTATCAGCAATTTAGTTCTTCTATTTATCTCCTTAACATTTAGCTATCAAGGAGTACAAATGGGGACGATGATTTTTGCTCAAAATGCCTTGCTGGCGCAAATAATCACTTTGAATACATATTTTGTAGACGGACTGGGATTCGGTACAGAAACTTTGGTCGGAAACTTTAAAGGAAAAGGAGCTTCACAAAAATTAGCACCCCTGGCTGGTGTTTCTGTCTTAACTGCTCTGGTGGTAGGACTGTTTTTCAGCGGAGTGTGTGTGCTATTCCCCGATACTGTTTTTAGGTTGTTAACTAATCACACCGAACTCACCTCTAACATAGATATTTTTGTTCCTTGGTTGCTACCCGTCCTAGTACTTAGTTCAATAGGTTTCATCCTGGAAGGATACTTCTTGGGCTTGGCACAAGGACATACCCTCCGCAATGTTAGCTTAGTTGCTCTTGTAGTGGGGTTTGCGCCTACGGATTTTGCTGCCATTAAGTTTTCGAGTAACCATATCTTGTGGTTGAGTATGTGTTTGTTCTATGCAGTCAGAATGATGATGCTTGGGGTAAAGTTGCTTAGTACATTTGAGAGTGATGTTGAGAATGGTGGTGCCTCCCTCCCAGCTTTAGAAGCAAACCGCGCCTTGACTCTGGCTTTTGAAGAAACCCGTGAACAGATAATGGTCGAAAATTTGCAGGTAGGTCAAGATGAGAAGCCATTTACTAATTAATGTACGGATTATTTAAACCATAAGTCCTACTCCCATTCCTCAAGGAATGCTTCAAACCGCACCAACGCCAGAGGCATATTCTTTCGTCCAAATCCAATGCGGAAGTAGTTACCCGGAAAGTTGTAAATGCGTGACGGCATAACAAGTACGCCTTGCTTATGTACAAGAGCCTCTGCCAACTCATCAATCGGGCGATGCGCCTTGTAGTGAACGAATCCGACACACCCTCCTTGAGGACGAACCCATGAGAAGCGATCGCCATGTCGGTCGAAAAAGTCGTCAAGCAGTCCAAGGTTTTTATCCACTATCTCGATGTTGCGACCCAGAACAGCGTCTTTGCTCCGGAGAGCTATAAGGGAGAGTACTTCCGACGGTGCGCTGTTGCAGATTGACGTATAGTGTTTCGCTATTTCTGCTTGATGGAGGAAGTCTTTGTCTTGTGTGACAATCCACCCAACTCTTAAACCCGCAAGTCCGAACGCCTTACTCATGACGCCGAGGCTGACACCCCGCTCGTAGCGAACCGCAATTGGCGGACCCCATGTTGTCGATGAAGGACCGAGAAGGCGGAATACCTCGTCAGAGAAGATGTAGATTCCCCGTTTTCGGGCAAGGTCGATAAGTGCCGATGCTTGATCGTCCGTAAGTACCGCGCCTGTCGGATTATGAGGGAAATTTATGATAATGAGTCGTGTACTCGGCGTGAGAGCATCTTCGATGGCGTTGATGTCGATTTGCCACCTGTTCTCTTCCTCGAGTCGCACGGCAGTGACACGCGCTCCGAAATGACGAGGTAAGTCTTCGAGGGACTGATAGCAAGGAGTGATAACAATTACGTGGTCGCCCTCTTTCACGAGAGCTTGCATACTACAAAATATTCCGTCTTCTGCACCCGCAAAACACACTACGTTCTCTAATTCAAGACCTTGATAGAGCTTGGCTATCTCGTTACGGAGAATCGGAAGACCTTTCACCTCGGTGTAACCAAGGTGGAGTCTGCTCCATAACAACTTCGATTCATCGTCAGCTAGCGAAAGAATCTCTTCGAGCGACCGAGATTCGGCATCACTGCAACACAGAAGATAGGGAGCTTTGAATTCCCAGGGCGAGAAGTATTCTTCCAGACGAAACACTGACAACATCATGTTTTCCCTGTCTTTCTCTGTTTCATTTGTCCAAGAATTTGGCAAATGCTCATGTGACATACTCCACACACTCCCAATGAGAGTGAGTGTGGGCTTCTCAATGACTCCTCTATGAGGACATTAATTGAGCTTTTAAGGCGTGTGTCCCACGCGCTTTTATATTAATTGAGGCGTTCAAATCTCGGCATAAATAAATATAGCACACTGGACAGTTATGCATTCTTTGCGATAGAGATTTTTTGACTTTGTGACCACAGCTAGAACATTCTTGACTAGTGCCGTTTGGGTTTACTTCTATTACCAAAAGTCCAGCATTTTCGGCTTTGACTGAAAGTATTGACAAGAATTGACCCCACCCCGCATCATTCACACTTTTAGCTAGTCGTCCCACCGCAAGTCCTTTAATATTTAACTTCTCTACAGCTACAACGTCATACTTCTTGAGTAAGTTATTCGCCGTTTTGAAGTGAAAATCTTTTCTTGTGTCTGCTACTCGCTTGTGCTGAATGGCTAGACTTTTTATTGCTTTCTTTCGACGGTTTGAGCCTTTTTTTCTACGGGAAACTTTGCGCTGTGCAGACTTTAATTTACGTTCAGCTTTTCTCAAAAACTTAGGCGCTGCTATTCTTTCGTTATCAGAACTGACATAGAAATCAATCAAACCTACGTCAATCCCAACGATATTGTTAGCATCAAAATCAGGTTTTACTGTTGGTACAGTCTTATCATCTAAGCTTAATGTTACGTAATACCCGTTAGCCTTTTTAGTGACTGAGACAGTCTTAATATCAAAACCAGACGCTCCTACGTCGCTACCGCTTGCGCTATCGGGTATTTGACGATGCACAACGACTTTTACAGTCCCAATTTTTGATAGATTGATCTTGTTATTAGCAAAGTTCTTACTATCAAACTGAGGATAAGTGAAAGTCTTGTAACTACCTTGACCTTTGAATCTAGGTCTACCAGATTTCTTACCGCTAGAGTCTCCTTTTAACCACCTATCAAAAGTTATTTCAGCCTTTTTAGGAACTCCCTGTAAAACTTGAGAATGGATTGACTTGTACCAGGGTCTGCCCTTTTTTAACTGGGTTAATGATGCTTTTTGTCCATAATAATTGGGTTTATCTTTTAACTCTGGTAAATGACAAATCAAAGGACATCGGTCTATAGAACATCTGTTTTTTTCATACCAGTCAAAGCGTTGAGCCAATAAATAATTATATTGGCAGCGCAACATATCTAGTGTATTGTCGATAATTTCAGCTTGTTTTTTGGTTGGCTTTAATCGGTACTGGTAGGATGTTCTCATTTTTGTTTCCCTTGTTTTTCGACCTATTAATACGATAACATAAATAGGAGACAAATAGGAAACAATATGAAAACAGAATATATTAGGATAAGAACCACCTTGAAAAGATTTAATAAGTTAAAGTTATTAGCTGAATCAAAAGAACAATCAATGACAAGATTGATAGAAGATTGGATTGATTCACTACCTGAAATAAAGAGTGTTCATTCCTCATCGACCAACGTTACTGATTAAAATCAGTTGTTGGTCAATTCGTTACTCACCAAAATTCATCTCATCGCTCATCTGAGTACAGATTGAGCGAGAGGCTTCTTTTGTCTTAAGCTAATTTGTCAACCGACAACTCATAAAGGCTGCCGGCAACCAACTACTTTTGATCGCACCCCAATAATCCCGATCCAAATTTATAGGCACATTCGTCTAAAGCAGTTAACAGATAGCCTCCTTCCTGCACTAAACAAAGTGGTATAGATGCTTGGGCAAGGATATGACCAATTTCCTCGAAAATAGAGGGTTGCAGATGCCAACCGCCATGAGGATCATTGATAATAATGTCATAGCCAACAGAAACAACCATAGCCCCGCAGCCAAAATCTAATGCCTTTTTAATAAGCTCATCAACTGCACTTAAATATTCTTCTGAACTAGGTGAATGGGAAAAAGGAATGAAAGTTTGTCGATCGCTGGCAGGTTGAACTTCTTTGTAAGGATAACTCAGTATTGTTGATCTGTGAATAGAACCAAACCAAACATCAGGTCGTGATGCAAGTATTGCAGCAGAACCATTGCCAAAATGAAAGTCAATATCAATCAGTCCCACGGGACTTATCCCAGATTCTTGAAGCGTAACTACAGCAGCAACTGCATTATTCAAAAAACAATACCCTCCTAGCCAAGCAGGACCTGCATGGTGTCCGGGAGGTCTGCACAAAGCATAGGACAAGGAAGCACCCTTAACCACTTGCTGTGCTGCGGCGATCGCAGTTCTAGCTCCTTCACGAGATAAGTCATAGACTCCCGCAAATAGAGGAGTATCTGGCTGAATACCCTGGTCAACATAAGGATACTCAAACAGTAGCTCTTCTCCTACCAGCGCTCGATTCCAATGAGCTAAAAATCCAAGATACTCCTGATGATGAATTTGTTGGAGAATGCTATCAAGATAGCGATCGCTAACCTGTACTGTGGAAAAATGGCATTGAGGAAGACGCTTTAGACCTTGAATAATACACTGGCTGCGTTCTTCAACTTCTCTGCCTGCTGTATTTCCCTCAGAAGTCACAATGATTGGAGATGCTCCTTGCATTTCTCTTTGCAAGCTCACCTCCAGGGACAAATGACTCATGCAATCACCTTCCGCAGACATCTATCTGTAGTTGTCATGTCGTTCCTTATTACTTTAATTGACCTTCACGGGTTATATTGTCATGCTAAATAGCTTATCCAAGCATCTTCCGCATTCGAGGACCAAAATCTTCAAAGCTACTCTTTTGATAAAAATGGTAAGTGCTAGAAAAGCTAGGGAATTCATGGGTTGGTAAACAAACTTCTATCCGAGAAATTCCTTGTTGACGACAGTAGGTTTCAACCGCTTGCATGAGATTGTCACCCATATTTTGACTTCTATGGTCTGGATGAACCCATAATTCCTGAATTAGTACATATGAACCCTCAACATGAATCGTTTCTTGCACGCTTAAAGTAATCAAACCGAGGATAGAATGATTATCCCCTTGTGGATTGGCAACGAAAATAGCACCAGGATATTTTCCCTCAATCAGACGCTGACAAACTTCTTTTGAAGCAGCGGGAAGTTGAAATTCTGGAATACCTCTTATTTCTGCTAACAAGGAACTAATGCCTGCAATTATGCCGGGAATATCAGTTAACTCAGCAGAACGAATCTGGTATGCTTGTTGAGCAACAGGCTTAGGCAGAGATTTTTCTAAAACTGTCCCTGTCAGCCAACGAGATGCGGTTTCATCTTCTGGGTTGTCAAGCATTTTCTGGAAACGCTCTTGAAGCAGTTGGGTGACAGGACCAGGAAATTGGCTACTGAGAACCTGTCCACCCACCGCAGAAACAGGACGGATCTGGTGATAAGTTCCGGTAACAAATACTTCATCCGCCACCATTAAGTCTCCCAGAGGCAGGGGTACTTCTTTTACAGGAATATTTAATGTATTCGCAAACGAAATCACCAAACGCCTTGTGACTCCATCAATACTCTGAGGAAGAATAGGAGTATACAAAATAGAGTCTTTGACGATAAAAATATTTGCTCCTGTCATCTCGCAGACGGTTCCATCTGGATTTAACATGAGATTACCGTCAAATCCTTGTTGTTTGGCATTGCGATCGGCAGCAGCTTCGACAGCGTAAAAGCCACTAATTTTAGCCCTAGAGAGGGTAGAACCGGCTGAAGGACGACGGATATGACTAATCCCTAAAGTCAGTGGTGGTAAAAATCCTGAACTGTCAGAGCGCCAAGCCATAACCAGTGCTGCCGTTGGGAATGGAGAAGGATCTAACGCTAAACAATTTCCGTTTGGATACACTAGCAAACGCACATATCCCTGTTCTAAATTGTTCTGATTTATGGTTTGCCACAATGCTTTGGTAATTTCTTCGGGTTCTTTAGGGGATAGTCCCAAAGATAACATTGACAATCTTAATCGGTTGAGATGTAAATCTAATCCTAATATCTTTGAGCCATTGGGAGTGGAGTAAACTCGAAATGCTTCAAAGGCAGCAGTTCCGAAATTGACAGCATGGTTATCTGCTGGCAAACATGCAAGCTCAGTTGGCACGATGCGTCCATTAAGGTAAGTCCAAGAGCAAAATTCTAAAGCCATATAGCAATCCTCAATTAGTTGTGAAAAATTATACTTAACGATCGGCTGGTCTAAATTAACGTAGATACCATACTCATGGGTTTTGCTGAAAAATTAGTGGTGTTGAGGTTGCGTTTCTATAATGTCATCTTCCATACGGCAGGTTTCCTGAATGATGAGGCTGTACAGTGCGACCATAAACTCTCCATCTAGACCATGCTGCATTCCCAGTTCCCGGCGTCGTTGTTTCACGGCTTCCACCCGATCCGGTTGCATCATGGGAATGCCTTGTTGCTTCTTAAAGTTAGCCACCCGTTTACAAATTTCAAATCGCTTGGCTAATGCCTCAACAATCTGAGAATCCACGGCATCAATTTCTTGTCTAAAACCTTCTAATCCACTCATGGTTTCCACTACCATTTTCACTAATTACTTGTTATTGCTCATCAAATTAAGCGATCGCCTAATTTTCTCTTCTTTACATCTCTTTAGAGACAGCCTCTAACCCTCCTCGATCAACCATATTTGAATATGATGGCAGCGAAACTTTAATTAAAGAAATCGTTTTATCTGAAGTGCTATACCCACTATGGGAAACACCAGCGGGAGCATAGTAAATGCTACCATATTCTAGAAGTTTTTCTTCCTCACCTACTTTCATCATGATTTGCTCATTGAGAATAATGCCAATTTCTTCTGTAGTAGTTGTATATCTAGGCAATTTCTCATTTGCAGGAATTTCCAGAATCGCTATCTGAAACCAGGAACAAGCACCGAACTTACAAGGAAAACCTGTAGTTTTATCTATCGTCGGCTTTAAGTTGAGGATAGGTTCATCAATATGTTCATTTAATTGAGATTTTATTAGATACTTTATCTCAACTCCTAGAATGGTTTCTTCCGAAAGAATTACAGAACCATGAGGAATATTAGCTGCCGCTACATACACTTGCTGAAATGGCTCTAAAATTGCTTTCTTACCATCGACATTAATTTCCACACAACCATTAAAAATCATACCCATTTGGCTTTCTGGATGTTGATGAGGCTCAAAAATTGCCTTTGGCATAATCTCAGCTAATTGAATGACTATTTCTTGACACTGGAAAAGAGTCAACTCTAAATCTGAGCGCGGCTTGATGGTTTGAGGAACTGGAAAAAATGTTGACATTTTTGAATGTGATTGAGAAAAAATAACAGGTTAATTTTTGTTTTCTAGTATTAAGGTCTATCTGAAAAAGTTGATTTTTCGCGCACTTTGTGTACCAAAAAACAAAGTAAAGCGCTCAATACTCAACTCAACCTATGCATGAGAAACTTCTGATTGGAAAAGTTTGGGATTTTTGATACCAATCACTCCCTGCTGCCTATTCTGCTTGCGACCATATACGAGCCAAGCCGTTTGGATAGAGCCAATAACTTCATCAACTACTAATACATTAGGATTTTCTTCAGCAAAGCGCAAAGCCGCGATCCCGCTATCATACTTACCTACAAGCAAGTTTTGTCCTACCAGAGGTTTAGCCGTCTCATAGATCAAGGTATCCCAGCGTTCTATATTGACATAAGCCTGCGTAGCAGGCATTAGTCCTAAACTACGGGGATGTTCTACATCGCGACGGCTCAGTACTCCCATAGCACGAGTTGGACATAAAAAACTATCAATCACGAATACTTCCCGAAAGTACTTTTCTGTTAATTCATAAACTTTAGGATGAGCCGAATTTTGGATGATAAAGTCAACTTTACCATCATGTAGTAGCTCCAGTGCTTTTAAAAGATCGTCGAACAATTCTACTTTGGCATTAGGCACTTCCTGAAACTCAATGTAAGCTTCAGTTGCAAGCTCATGGCAAGTGCCAGAAGGTCCCAACGTTGCGAAAACGAGTTGGTTATTCATGACGGTAATGTGTGAAGGTGAATCCGATTATCTACCTGAAAAAAAGTATTAAAAACTGTTTACAAAGCAAAGTAATTTCGGACTTGCTTAAATTAGGCTTCAGAAATTTATAAACTTATGCACGCAGTTTATTATAGCTATCAAAAGCCTCTGTTTCTATTCCCTGGATGTAATATTGGTTGGGATCAAAAGCTCCATGCGTTGTGATCATCATGGCATGGATCAATGCCTTTGCTTTCAGCATTGTTTCTTCAAACTCCATCTGGGGATCAGAAAGCGCCACAATGCCACCACCAACCCCAATCGAGGTTTGCTCAGGAGTCAGCACAGCGGTACGAATGACAATATTCAAATCAGCCGAACCATTCAATCCCAAAAAGCCGATCGCCCCTGAGTATACTCCCCGTGCTGACTGCTCTAATCGATCAATAATCTCCAAGGTTCTGAGCTTGGGGGCACCTGTCATAGAACCGCCAGGAAAGGCGTTGCGAATGCAGTCTGTGGCGCTGATATCGGTGCGTAAATGACCGCGAATCGTCGTTACCAGTTGATGCACCGTAGCATAAGTTTCCACATCCATCAATTTGGGAACATGCACAGTACCGACTGCACAAACCCGTCCTAGATCATTGCGAAGCAAATCCACAATCATCAAATTTTCCGCTCGATCTTTTTCGCTGTTCCGCAATCTTTCACGCAGGATAAAATCTTCTTCGGGTGTTTTTCCTCGTGGTAGCGTCCCCTTGATGGGCTTTGTTTCTACCCACCCTTGGCGATCAATGCGTAGAAATCGCTCTGGAGACGAGCAGGCGATCGCCACATCCCCAAAGCGCAAAAATGCAGCATAGGGAGCAGGATTAATGCCGCGTAATGAACGATAGAACGCCAGTGGATCGGGAGTCGTGTCTGTGTTAATCTGGTTTGTCAAACAAACTTGATAAGTTTCTCCTTCGTGAATTTCTTGCAAGCATGTCTTAATATCACCCAGGTAAGTCCTTTTAGACCGACTTAATCGAAAAATAACAGGTGTCTGAGCCTTCTCAGGAATAATAGGCAACAGGGGAGGAAGGTTGTTAATTTGTTGTCCGATCCATTCAAACCAGGCTTCAGAGGCGGTTGTTTGTCCCTGTTGAATCAGGCAGAGCAGATAAAGCGTTTGCTCTTGGTGATCGATCGCAATCATCCGATCAGCCAACAGAAACATGGCATCGGGTAAGCTAGAGGGGTAGTTTAATTGAGATCCACACTCTGCCTTTAGTTCATAGCCAAAGTAACCCACAAACCCGCAGTTGAAATCGAAGGGTAGTGAATTAGATGGGCAGTGTCGCTGTTCAATTTCCCGCTTGAGATACTCGAAAATCCCCTCTGTCCTACGGCTGATGGTATCGGACTTTGTAACTGTGAGTTCCTGGGTTAGCGTCTGATAACGAATCAGCAGACTGTTTTCCCCACTGCTATCTCCCATGAAGGAAAAGCGAGAAAGACCGGCTTCAACACGACTGCTGTCTAGCCAGAATGCATTTGGTGATTTGCCAAACAGATGCACAAACATCTGCTCGGTATCGGGACACAGATTCAGCTTGCGCGTACAAAGTTCAAATTTTTGCTGCTGTTTTTGCTCAGAAGAACTTGAAGGCATTGGAGCAGTCTTGTTATCTCCTGTCCAATACTGTTTTTTTGGACTGCTGCCTCGCTCTTGGGCAAATTTTAAAGTAATTTCTCTAAAATTCTCTAACAAGGCTTGTCCATATTGACTACAGATTGACTCTGGATGAAACTGCACACCCCATAGTGGCAAAAATCGATGGCGCAGTCCCATCACAAGGTTGTCGTCCGTCCACGCCACTTTTTCTAAACAGTCCGGTAGGTCATCGGAAACCAGCAACGAATGGTAGCGCACAACAGAAAAAGGAGAAGGAATTCCTGCAAACAAATCAGTCCCATTGTGATAAACTTCACTCTCGCGACCATGCCGAACCTCTGGCGCATGAATAACTTTTCCTCCGAACACATGACCAAGCCCCTGATGTCCAAGGCAAACGCCTAGAAGCGGCACATGTGCATTTTGAATAGCTTGACGACAGATACCAAAATCTTTTGGGTTCTCCGGACGACCAGGACCTGGTGAAATCACAATGTTATCAAATTCCCACTGTTTCAATTCATCCCATGCAACTTTGTCGTTGCAAATCACAGTGGGATACTCTCCATTGACTTCTGCAATTAATTGATAAAGGTTAAAGGTATAAGAGTCATAGTTATCAATAATCAGGGTTTTCACATTCTAATCCTCTTAATTGGTTTTCTAACGATCTCGCCAAATCTAATTCAATCCACAGGGGTAAATTAGGGTTTAACTCACCCTAATATCTTGAAAAAATTTAGCCTTGGTTTTCGGCATTAGTCTTTCATTATTTATACAGATAAAAAAGACATAACACAAGTGATATAGAAGAGTTACTTAAAGTAGTGTATGTTTTAATATCTCAACATAATTCTGAAGCATTGAGCGAATATCTTTACAACTAAAATACGTCTGATCGTATTCTACACATATACTTACATTTCCTGACAATGAATCCATTGAAACACCATAATTTAAAGGAAAGTTAAACTTGTCATGAGACCTTCTCCGCTCTACCTTTAAGCCAGTATGCTCGGAAATATTTTTGTCATTATGGAAATGCACAAAATTAAAGGTAGCGAAAAATAACTCAGGTTGTTGTTGGTCTGACAAAATTTCCAGAAGTGGATACCTAACATATGGTTCTATATCAATTAGGGATTGCTGCACATTTTTAATTTGTACGCTTTTATCTTCTGTAATTAGTTGACAAAACGGAACAATATTCCAGAACAAGCCCAAAGCTCCGAACGGATCAGATAATCTTTCTGTCCTACCATTTGAGATAATTCCTACAGAAACTGTCTTTTCTTTCATCACAGTAGCAATGAGGTCAAGGTAGGTACTCAGGAAAATTGCTTTTGGTGAAACTTTCAATTTTCGAGAGAATTCACGTAAATCAGTCATGATTTCTGAGCCAAAGTTGTATTCTTCAGCAACAGCTTCTACTTGATGCCCAGAAGTGGTTAACGGCTTCAATGGTTTATATCTGTAGTTTCTCAAGTGAAGCTTCCAGAAATTCGATGCGTCTGGTGAGCCAATTATCTCTTTCTCGAAAGCGACAAACTCACTGTACACATTGGCAGCAGGGGATACTGTTATTTCTTCTCCTTTTTTGAGAGCAGAATATAACTCATACAATTGGTTGAGAAATTCAATACTACTCCAGCCATCTGTAATTGCATGATGCGTTGACATAAATAACTCAAATCTATTCTTTGCTTTCCGAAAAAGCCATAATCTAAAAAGTGGCTCATTAGGATTTTCCACATTGAACAAATTTTGCCTATCTTGTTTTACGAACTCATCAATATAATTTTCCTGTTCCTCCGATTTTATGTTGCTAATATCTTGCTCGTTGATGGAAAATATCAGATTATTTTTAACCACCTGACACACTGGTTTTCCGTTAGAAGTGATAAATACGGTTCTGAAAGCCGGATGTTTTTGGATGCTTATTTTTAATGCCTTCTTAAAGGCATCTAGAGAAAGATTGTCATCATATATATCGTATGATTCTTGTCCATGATAAACCCCCATTTTTTGATGGTCATTCGAGTAATGATGCAACATAAACTCCTGCATTTTGGCAAGAGGATATGCTAATTCGATATCGTCAGGTAGTAAGTCAGAGATATTTTGTGGAAGTTCTAATAAATGTAGGGGTACAGGAAGGTTATTTTCCTCTCGCTGATCATTGTTTATTTGTTGAGCAAGACTATTAATGGTCACATCAAATACATCAGGTGTATAACCTTGTGTATTCGCAGATGAACAATGAACGATTAGCGATCGCAACCTAACAACAAAATCTTCAGCGAGATTTTCAACTGTGCTACGTTGGTGAAAATTTTCGCTATATGTCCAATCAAATTTTAACTGACCCTCGGTTACCAGTCCGTTAATATCTAACAGATGACTACTAGTTTCTTGCTGGCTATGTTCTGCTCCAACTGATTCGGGGGCTAGTTTGAAGAAAGAATTTTCTTGCCTTCCCCAATCAAATTGCCCCAGGTAGTTGAAACTAACTTCAGCTTGTGATATAGCTGAGAGTTGAGAGGTAATTTCTGCATTCCCACTCAAATAGCGCAGCAAACCGTAACCAATTCCTCGGTTGGGAACAGGACGGAGTTGTTCTTTGATCGATTTAATTGCATCTCCTAGATTATCTGTTGCTTTTAACTCTAAAAGTACGGGAAAGGTTGTCGTAAACCAACCGACTGTCCGCGATAAGTCTACATCTTCAAAAATATCTTCCCGTCCATGACCTTCAAGGTCAAGCAACACAGAGTTACTGCCAGTCCACTTACTTAAAATCTGCACCAGAGCAGTCAGCAAGATATCATTTATCTGAGTTTTATAAGCTTTGGGAACTTCCTGCAACAGAGCGCGGGTTTCTTCAGGTGAGAGTGACACCGATACTATGCGGGTAGATGCGACAGTGTTAGCACCTAATACATAGTCCACTGGTAAACGGGTAATGTGTTTACGTGAAATGCCTTGCCAATAAGTGAGTTCTTTCTTTGCAGTATCTGAACGTGCGTAAGAATTTAGTTTCTCAGCCCAATCTTTAAAAGATGTCGTTTTCGGGCGAAGCTGAATCTTTTCACCACGACTAATCTGCTGGTAAGCTGTTTCCAAATCCTCTAACAAAATCCGCCAGGAAACGCCGTCTACTGCTAGGTGGTGGATGATTATTAGTAATCGGCTGGCTTTGTCAGTACCTAGAGCAAAAAACGCTACTCGCGCTATTGGTCCAGAAGAAAGGTTCAAGCTGGTTTGTAGGGAAGTAGCAGTGGATGCGATCGCAGCTTTTTGCTCTGTCTCTGGTGTTGCAGATATATCTACATGAGAAAAGGGAATGGTATCATCAGGCTTAGTATTAATCTGTTCCCAATTTGAATCAGACTGCACAAAACGTAAGCGCAGCGCATCATGATGTACCAATAATTGTTGCACCACTTGCGACAAAAAAGCGGGGTCGAGTGTTTGTGGTACTTCCAGCAGAAATGACTGGTTGAAGTGGTGAGGTTCTGGGAAATTTTGGTTAAAAAACCATTGTTGGATGGGTGTCAGAGGGAATGTCCCAGTTACCAAACCTTGTTCTGCCCTCACTGTCTGGGTGACGTTAGTCACTGCTGCCAATTCAGCGATCGTCTGGTGTTGAAATATCTGCTTGGCAGTCAGTTGCAGTCCAGACTGTTTGGCTTTAAAAATAATCTGAATGCTGAGAATGGAATCCCCACCCAATTCAAAGAAGTTATCATGAATGCCAACTTGCTCAAGGTGCAGAACCTCACCCCAGATTTTGGCTAGTATTTCTTCAGACTCGGTGCTAGGTGCTACTAAATCTGTTTCTAGTTCATTACGTGCTGTATCAGGTTTGGGTAATGCACGCCGATCCACCTTACCATTAGGGGTAAGAGGCAGAGCAGACAAAATCACAAAGACAGATGGAACCATGTAATCTGGCAGCTTCTGCTTCAGGAAAGAGCGCAATTGATTTTTGATTTCCGAGTGTGAGCGAGTCACTACATAAGCCACTAAGCGTTTTGACCCCGGAATATCTTCAGAGTCGATGACTACTGCTTCTGATACTTGCGGATGTGTAATCAGTACGGCTTCAATTTCCTCTAATTCAATGCGAAAGCCTCGCACCTTAACTTGATTGTCAATTCGACCTAAAAACTCGATGTTGCCATCGGGTAAATAACGAGCTAAGTCTCCTGTTTTATAGAGACGTTCCGATTTGTTGAAGGGGTGAGGAATAAATTTCGCATCTGTTAAATCTGGACGGTGGAGATAACCTCTAGCTAAACCGACACCGCCAATATGCAATTCCCCTGGTACACCAATGGGGACGGGTTGCAGTTCCGAATCTAGGATGTAGGTTTGTGCATTACCAATAGCTCTGCCAATTAGTTGCTGTGGTCGTGTATCTTCTATTACTAAATTCGATAAGTTATACAATGTTGTGAATATCGTTGCTTCCGTAGCACCGTATCCGTTAATCAATAGCGGCGGTTCTTTTAAATTATGGACACGCGATCGCTCGTCCATACACGAGTGCCACAGCTTCAATTTTTCTGGCAGCCATTTTTCTCCTCCAGTAGCAAATAGGCGTACTGATGGTGGTAGGGTTTCATTTGTTGCTGCTAATTCTGAGGTTAACTGATTCCAGTACGCTGTTACCAATATCAAGACTGTCAGTTTCCATTCCCGGCATTTCTGCAAAAATGTGGGGATAGAACTCAACATATCCGCAGTCCGCAGCACTAAGGTTGCACCAGAAACAAGACAGGGATAGATTTCTTCGCCTGCTGAGTCAAAACTAATTGATGCTGCTTGGAGGACGCGATCGCACTCGCCGATCCCATACTCATCTCTTGCCGATTGGGCGAAATTTACTAAAGATCGATGTTCAATCATCACCCCTTTCGGTTTTCCCGTAGAACCGGAAGTATAAATTATATAAGCTAAATTATGGGCTGCTAACTCAGTCTGTGGGTTGTTCTGGCTGTGAGTAGCGATTAACTGCCAGTCAACATCTAAGCAGATGACTTTTGCTCCCGTCTTTGGCAATGAGTCTACTAACTGCTGTTGAGTTAGCAATATCTGAGCTTGAGAATCATCTAACATATGAGCGAGGCGATCGCTTGGATAGGTTGGATCTAGGGGCACATAAGCACCACCTGCTTTGAGAATTCCCCACAATCCGACTATCATTAAAGGCGATCGCTCTACACAAATCCCCACCAGCACTTCTTCCCTCACACCCAGTTTTTGCAAGTAGTGTGCCAGTTGATTCGCAAGGGCGTTTAATTCTCCGTAGGTCAGTTGTTCATCTTCATACACCACTGCTACAGCATCGGGCGTTTTTCTTACCTGCTCTTCAAATAATTGATGGATACACTTATCTAATGGATAATCTACCTGTGTATTATTCCACTCAACTAACAATTGATGTTGCTCAACTTCTGTTAGCAGTGGTAATTGGGAAATAGGTTGAATAGGATTAGCGACGATCCCCTCTAGTAAAGTCTGGAAATTTCCTGCCATGCGAGCGATCGTCGAATCATCAAACAGGTCGCTATTGTATTCCCATTCGGCTATCAATCCAGAAGAGGTATCCTCCATTGATAGAGACAAATCGAACTTCGCTATCCCCGTTTCTACAGGAAATGAACTTACAGTTATCTCAGGCAAATCCAAAGATGGTATGGGAAGATTCTGGAGATCGAACATAACCTGAAACAGAGGCAGGTGACTTAAGGAACGCTCAGGTTGCAATGCCTCTACCAATTTCTCAAAGGGCAGGTCTTGATGAGCATAAGCTTGCAGCGATACTTCCCGCACCATAATCAGCAACTGCTCAAAACTGGGGTTGGCTGACAAATCAGTACGCAGCACTAAAGTATTGACAAAAAGACCAATTATCCCTTCTATTTCCGGGCGATTGCGCCCAGCAATGGGCGTACCCACTACGATGTCCTTTTCCCCTGTATAGCGATAAAGCAAGGTAACAAATGCTGCAAAAAACGCCATAAACGGGGTGACTCCCGCACGCTTGCTAAGTGAGTCCATAGCCTCACCTAGCTCCAGGGAAAGTGCAAATCGTTGATGCCCTCCCCGGTTCGTTTGAATAACAGGTCTTGGTCTATCGGTGGGAAGTTCCAGTAAAGTGGGAGCGCCTTCAAGTTGTTGCTTCCAATAGGATAGCTGTGCAAGCCCCTCTTGTTGGAACCACTGCCGCTGCCAAACAGCAAAGTCAGCATATTGTAGTGGTAATTCAGGTAGTTCAAAAACTTTTTGGGGGGGTTTGTTAGTCCCGAATGCAGTGTAGAGTGTTGCTAACTCTTGGACAAGTACGCCCATTGACCAACCATCAAAAATAATGTGGTGCGCTGTTAATATAAAGACGTATTCTGTAGAACCAAGCTGTAAGAGCCGCAGACGCACTAAAGGTTCTCGCTCTAGGTCAAATGGTCGCACTGCTTCAGTTGTAACTAATCGTTGCGTCTCAACTTCTCGCTCCCCTTGAGGCAGATGAAGCAAGTCCACGATTTCCAGTTTCAAACAAAGAGTTGCAGCAATAACTTGAACGGGTTGACCCTCTTTTGTGACAAAGTTTGTGCGTAACGCTTCATGTCTTCGGACAATTTCGTTAAGGCTTGACTGTAGTGCAGCTACGTTGAGTTGACCGCTAAGATGCCAGACGATTGGGATGTTGTAAAATCCACTATCTGGCTGTAATTTGTCAAGAAACCACAATCTAGCTTGTGCAAAGGAGAGCGGGAGGTTTCCTGTCCTGCTAACTGGCTCAATTGCAGAAACAGCGTCCTTGTGTAAAAATGCCAGAATCTCTGCTTTGCGTTCAGCTATCTGAGCTTGGAGTTGCGGTGTCAAAATTCCCTTAGGAGCTTTGCATCGTAGCCGCTCACCATCAAGAAAGAGTTTCACATCCAAACTACGCAGGTAAGACAAAAAATCGTATATATTCATACTTCAATCTCCTCGTAGTCACCATCAGATGTATCAGAAAAATCCTGTAGTTCTTGCACAGCCCCATAGATTATCTCACAATACTCAGCAAAGCTAGCTATGGTTGGTGCTTCAAATAAGGTTCGTATCGACAGATCCATTTGGAAGACTTGGCGTAGCCGAGATATGATTTGAGTGGCGAGCAGGGAATGACCACCGATTTGAAAAAAGTTGTCGTGGATACCTATATTTTCTAAGTGAAGCACCTCTTGCCACACAGCAGCAATGGTTCGCTCCACCTGAGTGTGGGGTGCTACGTAAGTTGCTTCCACGTCAGGTCTAGTTTGGTTAGGTTTGGGTAATGCACGCCGATCCACCTTACCATTAGGGGTAAGAGGCAAAGCATCCAAAATCACAAAGGCAGATGGAACCATGTAATCTGGCAGCTTCTGCTTCAGGAAAGAGCGCAATTGATTTTTGATTTCTGACTGTGAGCGAGTCACTACATAAGCGACTAAGCGTTTTGACCCCGGAATATCATCAGAGTCGATGACTACTGCTTCTGATACTTGCGGATGTGTAATCAGTACAGTTTCAATTTCCCCTAATTCAATCCGAAAGCCTCGCACCTTAACTTGATTGTCAATTCGACCCAAAAACTCAATCTTCCCATCAGGTAAATAACGAGCCAAATCTCCTGTTTTATAAAGCGCGAAGTCCGGTCTTGGGGTCTCCCCAAGATGAGGAACTTCGTAAGAGAGACGTTCTGATTTGTTGAAGGGGTGAAGAATAAATTTCTGTGCATTTATATCTGGACGGTTGAGATAACCTCTAGCTAAACCGACACCTCCGATATGCAATTCCCCTGGTACACCAATGGGGACGGGTTGCAGGTTGCCATCTAGGATGTAAATTTGCACATTAGCAAAAGGTTTCCCAATCAGTTGCTGTGGTCGTGTATCCTCTAGTACTAACTGTGATAAGTCGCACATCGTTGCCAATACCGTTGCTTCCGTAGGACCGTAGCCGTTAATCAACAACGGTGGTGACGCTAAATTATAGACACGCGATCGCTCGTCCATACACGAGTGCCACAGCTTCAATTTTTCTGGCAGCCATTTTTCCCCCCCAATAGACAACAGTCGTACTGATGGAGGTAGGGTTTCATTTGTTGCTGCTAATTCAGAGATTAACTGATACCAGTAGGATGTTCCTACCATCAAGACTGTCAGCTTCCATTGCCAGCAATGCCGCACAAATGTGGAGATAGAACTCAACATCTCGGATGTACGCAGCACTAGCGTCGCACCACAGAGCAGACAAGGATAGATTTCTTCTACAGCGGCGTCAAAACTGATAGAGGAAAATTGGAGGACGCGATCGCTATTACTCATCCCATACTTATCTGCTACTGATAGGGTGAAATTTACTAAAGACCGATGTTCAATCATCACCCCTTTCGGCTTTCCCGTAGACCCGGAAGTATAAATCACATAAGCCAAATTACTGGCTTTTACCTCTGTGTGTGGATTTTTCTCGCTGTGATGGCTGATTAACTCCCAGTCGGTATCTATGCAAATTACCTTTGCTTGCTTTTGCGGTATTGAGTCCACTAACTGCCGTTGAGTTAGCAGTACCGAAGCTTGAGAATCATTTAACATATGAGCAAGGCGATCCGCAGGATAGGCTGGATCTAGGGGCACATAAGCACCACCTGCTTTGAGAATTCCCAACAATCCTACTATCATTAAAGGCGATCGCTCCACACAAATCCCTACCAAAACTTCTGGTTCCACACCCAATTTTTGCAGGTAGTGTGCCAGCTTATTTGCCCTTGCATTTAATTCTCGGTAGGTCAGTTGTTCATCTTCAAACTCCACCGCTACAGCATCCGGTGTCCGTACTACTTGCTCTTCAAACAACTGGTGAATGCACTTATCTAATGGATAATCTTTTGTAGTGTTATTCCACTCCACTAAAATTTGGTGTCGTTCTGCTTCGGTCAACAATGGCAATGCTGAAACACGCTGAATAGGATTGGTTAAGATGCTTTTGAGCAAAGTTTGATAATTTCCTGCTATTCGTTGTACAGTAGAAGCATCAAACAGGTCAGTGTTGTATTGCCAGCAAAGCTGAAACTCGCTACCAGCTTCAATGATCGCCAAATCTATGTCAAATGCTGCTCCTCGTTGATGTCCTTCAATAACATATGGCGACATCACTAGAGATGATTTTTGGGCATTCTCGTACCAGCGATGCTTTTGCCAAGTTAAAGAAACTTGGAACAGAGGGGGACGGCTAGAATCTCTCTCAGGCGCAAGCTGTTTTACTAATAGGGGAAAAGGATAATCTTGATGCTTCTTAGCTTCGGAAACTGTATGACGTACTTGAGCGAGAAATTCTTTAAAGGTGGGATTTCCCGCCAGATTTGCCCGTAAAACTACAGGGTCTGTGAAGTAGCCGACAATTCCTTCAAACTCCTCTCGACCTGACCGACCCGCGACCGGACAGCCTACCAGGATGTCTTCTTGACCCGATAAGCGGTAAAACAGTACGAAGAAGGCAGCGAGGAAAATTCTATAAAGGCTGGTTTTTTCAGATTCTGAGAACTGTCTCAGCCTTTGGAGCAATTTTTCATCTAGCTCAATGATGTGTGTTGCTCCACAATAAGTCTGTACACTTGGTCGCAGTTTATCCAGAGGCAAATCTAAAAGCGGCAACTCACCCGTTAATTGTTTATGCCAGTATACCGAGAATTTCTCACCTTGAGAACTTGTCAACATCTCGGTCTGCCAAAGCACATAATCTGTGTATGAGAGCGTCGGAAGCGAGAGGATATTATCTGTTTGAGAATTTAAAATAAAAGAATCTTCAATAACCTGTAAAGAAGCTTGAGGCAATGTTTTTACTTCAGCGGCATACAGTAATCGGAGTTCATCAAGCAGTATGTCAAAAGACCACATATCCCCAGCTATGTGGTGCATGGCGAGCAATTGAATGTGTTCTTCTGGCGATCGTGTAAACAGATGTACCCGCAGCACTGGACCTGTTTCCAAGTTGTAGGGACGGTCAGCTTCTGCCAGAATTTGCTTCTTCAAATAGTCTAAGTTCCAACAAGAAGCATCTGTTACCTTAAAATCTACTTCTTGGTATGGGTGAACGACTTGAACAGCTTGACCGTCGCGCTCGGTATAGGTAGTTCGCAGCAATTGATGACGTTCGACAATATGAAGCCACGCTTGATGCCATGCCCCCAAGTCTAACTCTGAGCTTATCCGCACCGTCGTATAGATATTGTAAGCGATGCTCTGGGGTGCTATCTGGTAGAGAAACCACATCGCTTGTTGACCATACGAGAGGGGAAATTGCATAAATTACAAGCGTTTTTTTTATATTGAATTGAGGTAATTATAAACGTTCATACGCACTTAGGAATTACGCACGCTCTCAATTTTTTATTTATTGTGCATTAACGCGCTTTTCGTCATTTCAGGCTTTGCTCAATTGTCCTTTGATAAATAGCCTAGACGCTGCGCGATGAGTCAAGAGACATCGCCTAAAAAGTGTCGAAAAATCAAGGTTTAATGTCTGAAATCCATATTACACACATGGTATTTCCTGTCAATGCGTAAGTATTGACAGCAGTACTTTTTTCATGTTCTTTTCCTTTCATATTTAAAAGATCGCAGTTACATTACAAGACAATAGCAGTATATGATGATAATGAGGCAAGCATACATATTTTGATATAATCTCAGCTTCAGGACAAAGATGCAAGGACAGATAAGACAGTTAAGTAATTAATTGCTTCGACTAGCAGACAGATAAGACAGTTAACATCCATTCGATACTGGTTCAGCATCAGTAACACTGATTAGCTCTTTGTTTTTGTTGTTTTTCTAAGGCTGTTATCACTTTTTTAATCCGGTCAAAACGAGCTAATTTATCTTGATTACGCTCGTTGTCAGTTAGTCTTGTCATTTTAAGTACATCAAATTTATTCGCTTCGGATAACTCGCGAATTAAAGAACCTGTATCTTTTCACAGGGTTTATTTTATTTTCAAGATGCCTTGGGAGCTAGTTGTTGAT
>NZ_JAOWRF010000111.1 GCF_025753815.1 Plectonema radiosum NIES-515
CCTCCCCTCCCCTCATCCGGAGATAAATCATGAAATTTAGATAAACTCGTAAGCAAATTCCGACGCCATAAATATACTTGTTGCAAAATATGAAATAGTCGCGTCTGGAGAAGACTTTGTGGTAATTTATGCTTCTCGTCCTCAGTCAAGCCATGAGCCGATGCTGGGTCAAACAAGTCAAAAGTCAAGTGAGTTTACAGGACGTCACATTGGACCCAATTCCGATGACATCCAACAAATGCTTGAATTATTGGGGATTTCCAACCTCGATGCACTCATCGATAAAACAGTACCCCAAGCAATTCGATTTAAAGAATCTTTACAATTGCCAGAAGCATTAAGTGAATATGCAGCACTGGCAAAGTTAAAACAAATCGCTGTCAAGAATGAAGTTTACCGCTCATTCATTGGCATGGGATATTCTGACTGTATCACCCCGCCTGTAATACAACGCAATATTCTAGAAAACCCCGGATGGTATACAGCTTACACTCCCTATCAGCCCGAAATTGCCCAAGGACGACTCGAAGCGCTGCTGAATTTTCAAACCATGATTATCGATTTGACAGGTTTGGAAATTGCTAACGCTTCCTTGCTTGATGAAGCAACCGCAGCAGCAGAAGCAATGAGTATGAGTTATGGTGTTTGCAAAAATAAGGCAAATACCTACTTTGTATCTCAAGACTGTCATCCGCAAACTATCGACGTGTTGCAGACACGGGCGAAACCTTTAGGAATTAATATCATAGTTGGCGATCATCAAAACTTTGATTTCGCACAACCGCTTTTTGGGGCAATTCTCCAATATCCTGCCAGTGATGGCACAATCTACGACTACCGCGCTTTTATCGAAAAAGCCCATGCTGAGGGTGCATTGGTAACGGTAGCCGCAGATCCATTAAGCTTAACTTTGTTAACACCCCCTGGCGAATTTGGCGCTGATATTGCTGTAGGAAGCACCCAGCGCTTTGGTATTCCCTTGGGGTTTGGGGGACCTCATGCGGCATACTTCGCCACCAAAGAAGAGTATAAGCGACAAGTTCCAGGGCGAATTGTCGGTGTATCAAAAGATTCTCAAGGTAAAGTAGCATTGCGTCTAGCTTTACAAACCCGCGAACAGCACATTCGGCGCGATAAAGCAACTAGTAATATTTGTACAGCCCAAGTACTGCTGGCGGTGATGGCGGGTATGTACGCGGTGTATCATGGTTCTGCTGGAATCAAGGCGATCGCCCAAAGGATACATCATCTGACCTTGATTACATCAGAATGGCTGAAGCGTCTCGGTTACAGCATCAGTTCCGAACCTTTCTTTGATACTCTGCGGGTGGAATTGGGAACCAAACCTCTGCAAGAAATTTTAGAAGCTGCTGAAGCACGTAAAATTAACTTACGGATTTTTGATGAAACTGCTGTTGGTATTTCACTAGACGAGACTACCACTGTTGATGATGTAAAAGATATATGTCGGCTTTTTGCGGGTACAGACGAGCTACCATTTCTTTTGAATGTGCAAGAGTTGAAATGGATAATTCAGAAATCAGGCTTGAAAGATGAACCCTTTAACCGCAAAACCAGCTACCTGACTCATCCTGTCTTCAACTCCTATCATTCAGAAACAGAGTTGTTGCGCTATCTGCACAAGTTAGAAAGTAAAGATTTGTCTTTAACTACATCGATGATTCCCCTAGGGTCGTGTACGATGAAGTTGAATGCAACATCGGAAATGATACCTGTAACTTGGGCAGAATTTGGGAATATTCATCCGTTTGCCCCAAAGTCGCAAACTCAAGGTTATCAAATTCTCTTTCAGCAACTTGAAGAATGGTTAGCTGAAATCACTGGTTTTGCGGGAATTTCTCTCCAACCAAACGCCGGTTCTCAAGGTGAATATACGGGACTTTTGGTGATTTGTGAATATCACGAAAGTCGCAACGAACAACACCGCAACGTCTGCTTAATTCCCACATCAGCACACGGAACAAATCCAGCAAGTGCGGTGATGTGCGGGATGAATGTAGTACCAGTTGCTTGTGACTTAGACGGGAATGTTGATTTAAACGACTTGAAGGCAAAGGCAGAAAAGCATAGCAACCAACTTGCTGCTTTAATGGTGACATATCCCTCAACTCATGGTGTATTCGAGGAGCAAATTCAAGAAATCTGCGCTGTTGTTCACTCTCACGGTGGACAAGTTTACATGGATGGGGCAAATATGAATGCTCAAGTTGGTCTTTGTCGTCCGGGAGATTTTGGTGCAGATGTTTGTCACCTGAACTTGCACAAAACCTTCTGCATTCCTCACGGTGGTGGTGGTCCGGGTATGGGACCAATTGGTGTTGCACAGCATTTGGTGCCGTTTTTACCGGGACATGTTGTGGTGGAAATGCACGAAAATAATCCCAAATCTATTGGTGCGATCGCAGCTGCACCTTGGGGTAGCGCGAGCATTTTGGTGATATCTTGGATGTACATCGCGATGATGGGTGCTGATGGTTTGACGGATGCAACCAAGGTAGCGATTTTGAATGCGAATTACATGGCTAAGAAACTTGAGCAGTATTATCCTGTTTTGTATAAAGGGAAAAATGCTTTAGTTGCTCATGAGTGCATTTTAGACTTGCGATCGCTGAAAAAATCTGCGAATATCGACATTGATGATGTAGCCAAGCGTCTGATGGATTACGGTTTCCATGCACCAACCGTCTCTTGGCCCGTAGCTGGTACAATCATGGTGGAACCCACCGAAAGCGAATCGAAACAAGAGTTAGATCGTTTCTGTGATGCGATGATTGCAATTCGTCAAGAAATCGCCGAAATCGAATCAGGCAAGGTGGATGCTCAAGATAATGTCTTGAAGAATGCACCGCACACTGCCGAAAACCTCATCACCGGTGAATGGAATCATCCTTATTCTCGTGAACAAGCTGCATATCCTGCACCCTGGACTCGTGAACATAAATTCTGGGTGTCTGTAGGTAGAATTGATAATGCCTATGGTGACAGGAATTTTGTTTGCTCTTGTCTACCAATGGAAGCTTATTCACAGTAAACAAACGTCGTGGAAAACAATAGACATCTCCAAAAATTAATTATGCGTTAACCAGAATCCTTGTAGAGACGCAAAATTTTGCGTCTCTACATTCTTTTGCACGACGTTTGTCTAATAGACATCTCCAGAAATTAATTATGCGTTACCCGAAACCTTTGTAGAGACGTGAAATTTCACGTCTCTACATTGTTTTCTGGAGATGTCTAATGTAGAGACGTAGCACAGAATCGTCTAATCAAGGGTTGTGGACAATGCATATTTAATTTTCAAATAGGTTGTCTAGTAGAATCTCACCCTCATATTTTTCCCCTCCTCGCAAGCTGTTATGTATGCATTAGTCACATCTTTCTTAAGATTGCTGTAAATAATTCAGGAAAAGGATTGTACAACAAGGTGATATGTGGATACTTGACAAAAGCAGGACAATGTGTGGGAGAAATTTTCTCTTTCGATCGCTAACTACAAAAATAAGGAGAGGGGAAGGGGGTGATAGCATTTCACATTCATGTGTTACCCAAATCATTCTCTTTTCCCCTGGAATTCGTGCCCCAAGCATTGCTGCGGTCTATTTGTGTCAAAGAGAAAGTAAAATGGTATGAGGTTCTGTTTGTATTGCATCCAAGTGCAGCCCGCTATAGTATCTTCTGGGATGTTGCGATGGGCATTTTCTACTCGTCTACGTACCCGTGCGATCGCTAATTCGGGACTTTCTGACCGCGATTATGTGCTTCCAGCAGAGACGACATATCAGGACCTGCAGGAATAATACTACCAGGATTGAGCGGAAATAGGTTGCCATAATAATCTTGCTTCACACTTTCCACATCGCAGGTGTCAGCCACACGGGGAAGCTGATACATATCACGTAAATAACCTCCCAAATTATGATAATCTTGAATTCGTCGGCGATTACACTTAAACAAACCGTAATACGCACTATCAAAGCGGAATAATGTTGTAAATAAACGAACATCCGCTAACGTGACACGATCGCCGCAAAGATATCGACTTGTTGAAAGTGCTGCGTCAATTTCATCCAAAGTGGCGAACAATTCATCACAAACTAGATTGTAAGCTTCTTGAGTTTGGGCAAAACCGCAACGGTATACCCCGTTGTTGACTGAGTGATAAATTTTCTCATTCCACCAGTCAATTTTTTCTTTTAATTCCTCAGGGTAAAGATTTAGTGTGGGATTTTTAGCAAAGTCGTTAAATTCAGAGTTCAGCATGACAATAATCTCTGCACTCTCATTGTTAACGATAGTTTTCGTTTCTTTGTCCCACAACACCGGAACTGTAGAGCGTCCGCTGTAATTTGGTGCCCCTAGCTGATATAATTGAGCTAGTGTGCGACAATTTTGTTCTTCTTCGTTAAACACCCAACCACCTTCGATTGGTGAAGGAAAGACGATAGATACTGATATTACCTCTTCAAGTCCCTTAAGCGATCGCACTACCAAAGTTCGATGCGCCCAAGGGCAACTCATGCCAACATAAAGGTGATAGCGTCCTGTTGCTGGTTGGTACAAATTTCCGTCTTCTTTGCCAACAAAATTTCTAAACTCGCTCTTCGGACGAATATACTCTCCCGACTGATTGCGTGGTGCGAGTTTCGACATCATCATATGCCAAAGAGTCGTCCAGACAAACTTTCCCAGCTTAATAATCAGCTTCGGGGGGAGAGATTTACCCTTTTTCTGATTGAAATTTTCGTCTTTCATATCTATTAAGGTGCAAACTATATATGTTTATTTTGACTCATACCATTTCTCTATCAGACCCACGCTGAGAAAATACGAAGATGTGTCTGACTACTGATGACACATCTGTGCTTTTAGCCGGGGGATGAAAGCTAGCTGCCTGATTTATCAGGCATTCTAATTTTAATTACTTTTTTGATTCTCAATATATTTTCTTACAACTTCTGTACTCGCCGCACCAGTTGAAGCAACGAAATAACTAGGACTCCAAAGAGAAGGAAGTTTCTTTAGGTGCGGAAAATCGCGTCTGAGGTGATGAGATGCCCTTCCCTTAATCCATCTTGCCACATCAGCAGGGGATTCATGTGTCGGGACATTTAAAAAACAGTGAACATGGTCAGGCATTATTTCTAAGGCGATAAGTCTCCACCCATGCTCAACCACTAACTCTAATATAATTTCTTGCAAACGCTGTGCAACTTCTTTTATTAGCACGGCTTTTCGCCGTTTAGGGACAAATACAAAGTGGTAGTTCAGAGATGAAACTGAGCCGCTTGTGCGCCTGTATTCGTAGTCTGACGGTGATAGTTTAGCCACTAATTAAATGTTGTTGACTTATACTCTGACAACATTTATAGTAAAGGATACAGGAAGTAAAAACAAGTGTATAAAACCTGTTCAATTAGAGCTAAATTCAGTGATGAAGAAACAGCGTTTTGGTTGAATCAGTGCGAGAATGCTAATAGCTTGATAAATTGTGCATTGTATGAAACCAAGAAAATTCATTACGCCAAGTTACAAGAAAACGGTAATGCTTTTACTACTTATTGGCGTGGCGATGAATTGCGTAGTGGCTGGAAAACTTATAGATGCAGCACAACTTACCCAGAGCTAGATTTAATTCTTAAGCAGAATGTGCATTACAAAGCAATGGCTGCACAGTCTGCACAGCAAACGTTAAAATCTGTTGGCGAGTCGATTACAGCTTATAACGGACTGGTAAAAGCTTACTACAACGGTGAGGTGGATAAACCATCTTTACCAAAATATCGTAAGAAGGGAGGTCTAGCTGCGGTCACATTTCCACGTCAGGCTCTAAGCTTTAACGAGGGATATTTCAAGCCTTCAATCAGCAAAGAAAGCAAACCAGAATTACTGACTGAGATTAAATTATATCTCCCAGAGTTTATCGATTCTGGCTGGGTGAGAGAAGTAACGATACGCCCAAACTTTGGTCAATTATGGATTGATTGGGTAATTGATGACGGCTCATGTCCAATAAAAAATAATCCTCAATTAGATTACACGCAAGCATGGAGTTTTGACCACGGCGGATCTAATTGGCTAACAGGTGTCTCGACTCGTGGTAAAAGCTTGATTATTGATGGTCGCAAACTTAGATCATTGAATCAAAGTTATTCACGTTTAGTCGCTAAATATAAGCAAGGAAAATCAGACTTTTATTGGGATTCCAACCTTGATAGGGTTCAACGCAAACGGAATAACCAGATGCGTGACGGCGTTAACAAAGCGGCTAGATTTATCATTAATCAATGCCTTAACGATAAAGTAGGCAACATTGTCATTGGTTGGAATGTTGGGCAAAAGCAAAATTCCAATATGGGCAAACGCAATAATCAAAATTTTGTTGTTATACCCACTAAGCGATTAATAGATAGACTGAAACAACTTTGTCCAGAGTACGGAATTACTTTAACAATAACTGAGGAGGCTTATACTTCTAAAGCATCGTTTCTTGATTGCGACTCCCTGCCCAAACATGGCGAAAAGCCAGAGGGGTGGAAAGCTTCAGGGAACCGGATAGAGCGCGGTTTATACAAAAGTCGTGATGGCTTCATTATCAATGCAGATTGTAATGGAAGCGCCAACATAATGAGAAAAGTAGCCACACAGCTAGGATTAAACCTAGCCAAGGTGGGTAGGGCATCTTTGACAGTGCCACAACGAATTGATTTGTTTACGAGATTAAATAAATCATATCGCAAACGTTGCGGAGTGGGTCTTTTAGACCCCGTAGCAACATCAGTTTAGAATCCCCCGATTTTCAATCGGGGGAGATGTCAAGAAGATTCCCTTAACGCTCTTCTATCACTCTGGGTAAAGAATAATCTCATGAAATCTCTTGGTGAAACTTTCTTTGACTCCCTCTAGCTCAATACCCTCTTCGGTCATAAGTAGAGCAATCCAAAAAGTATATTAGCAATGGAGGCAGGATGATACTGTGTAGAGAATTGCTATATCGGCACCGATTGAAGCTTAAATAACTTTTGTCTTTGACCACGAGCGATCGCCACCCCAATACGCTACATTAGTCGGGGATATGTGGATGATTTGAAAAGCGATCGCACATACTAATGCCAGTAAAAATACAACAAGCAACCAAGTCTTTTTCTAGAACACCATTAGTAGAACTTCTCGTCACTATTGGTAAATATCGACCGCTTTGTTGAACATATGGCATCCTATCGATTTAATCGAATACATGTAGAGACGTAGCACAGAATAGTCTCTACATGGTTTTGGGTTTGATACATTTACTTCCTAAGGAGTGAAATCTGCTGTAAGTGGTTGATACTGATTGCTTTACTGTAATTGCTGGAAATATATTTTATCAGATGGTGCATGTGGATCTTTGCTAGCGAAGGCACAATACGCTCCAGGATTGGCTTTTCCATAATCTTTCAGGAAGTTGAGGCAACTGGAGCGATCGCTAAATGTGGCTGCATAAACTACAAATGAACGTTGATCTGATAGATTTGGATAATCTGGTATCCAAAACACTCCTGGCTGACCATAACCTCCCATTTGTAAAGTCTTAATTTGCTGAACCGCAGTTTGCAGATTTGGGAAGCTAGAATCTGCAATGAAATGAAAATAATTAGGCAGATTAGCGGTGTTAATAATTGCTGATTCCGATGACGGTATTTGAGAACTTCTATTCGCTGATGGAAATGATGAAGTTTCGCCAACTTTTGGTTTTGTCAATAGCGAAGATGTAACTGGTTTATATATCCCTGATTCCGGATAATTTGTCAACAAAAGACCAATAATTACAGATGCACCCATTACTCCACCTGCAATTAAAATCCTCTTGAATAAAATAGCGTTTTGTTTACTGCTTTTAACCACAGACTCGGAAGTAACAGGAATACTTTCCGAATGTTCAAAAAAATTAGGTGTTTTTTGTGGAAGGTAATTTGTCATATTCTGCAAAGCATTCAGCATTGCTTTTGCACTCCAAAAGCGTTCCCTAACATCAAACCGAATTGCTTTATCTAATACCGCTGCCAAATTTGGACTGACAATTTCCCGATCCCAAATATTCTCAGTAGTGTACGAGTCTGTTGCCAATTCTTCTGGCATTTTTCCCGTCAGTAAATATATACCTGTTAGTCCCAAGCTATATAAGTCACTAGCAAAAACCGGACGTCCTGCTGCTTGTTCATTTGGCATAAACCCTGCTGTACCGATGACGATGGAACTGCTAATATTACCTTCGGAATTTACCGTTGTTGCCATCGTTTCTCGCACAGCACCAAAATCAATTAAAACTGGTTTGTTATCACCAGAGCGTAGAATAATATTGTCTGGCTTAATATCGCGATGGATAATGCCTTTGCTATGCACATATTCCAGCACTTCTAACAGACTGATTAAAATCGAGCGTACCTCACTTTCTTTCAGACACCCACTTTCTTTGACTTTTTGACTCAGAGTTTGTCCGCTAACCCATTCTTGTACTAAGTAAAATTGATCGTCGTTTTGAAAGTATGCGTACAGCGTGGGAATTTGCTGGCTTACTCCTCCCAATTCTTCTAAAATAGCAGCCTCTCTTTGAAATCGTCTTTGCACTAACTGGTGAATATCAGGGTTGTTCGCAACTGGTTTGAGTTGTTTAATTACACAAGTTCTTCCCGAAGGCATTTGCGTATCTTCGGCTAAATATGTTTCGCAAAATCCACCAGATCCAAGTATGCTGATAATCCGATAACGATCGCTCAAAAATTTTTGTGTCATTAGTTTTTCTTAACTCCGGTTTGCTGAACATTACATAATATTGTTTAAATTGATACAATCTGTACTTTATACTTCAGGTCTGATAAGATTTTTACTTGATTTTCTTTTGCCTATATTTATCAAACTTATCGCCTGACATTTTTGCTTTAATTATTATACTATACCAGTAGATAAATATAATAAAACACTCATATCACCCTTCTAAAGAATAGATAAATTTCTCTATTTTCTCTGTCCAAAGTTTCAGATTTTTTTTAATTGACAACATATAATAAAACTTCTGCAAGTTTGGGTTGCTGATTACTAAAAAAAGTTCAAAAATCAGTCAAAAAAAGTCAAATCGAACTTGATAAAATTATTTAATTGAGGTGAACTTAATACTGACGGCAAATGTGCCTAGAAAATAGCAGCTACGACCACCTGCGTCTAATATCGCTTTCGATAGCGATCGCTGTCCTAACTTGATATACTGCTTTGGATTTGGCTGAACGGGCAAAAACAGCTTGGTTGATTGGTGCGGCATTTGTTATGGGCATTGGCATTTGGTCGATGCACTTTGTCGCTATGTCGGCATTCAGTCTACCGATACCAATAACATATGACATGCTGACGGTGTTGTTGTCAATATTACCTGCGCTTATTGCCTCCCCAGGAGCACTTTTCTTCGCGAGTCGCCGAAATGGGCGGTATCCTGATAGCTATTGGCATCGTGGACATGCCGATGGAAGCAGACACCATTTATAATCCATTGCTGTTTGCAATTTTGATAGCGATCGCCATTAGTGCCTCAATTTTCGCGTTATCTGTTGCCTTTCAACTCTTGCTTAAAGTTATTGTCGAAGACGTTGAGTAATTTTATTTTGCTGCGGTGCTATTTTGATATCCTGAGCAATAACCGCAGGTTTATTGATATACTTTTTATAGTATTTATCTTGCAGATTCAAATTATACTCCTGCTCAATTTTGGGAATATTCAATCTGCGAACTGGACCTGTAACTTGAACTTCAATATCTCTATCTGCGGGTAGATTGAAAGGCACACCCGAAGCATTAATAACTACAATCGGTTCACTGTCGAATAATTGCTTATCTTTAACTGTGAAAGAACTCCGACCGATTTGATCAAGCGCTTTACTCCTAATAGTCACAGTCCTATACATAAATTCGTTTGCGTTATGAGTAATTTCCGATGTATTAACCAATTTTGAAGCCGGAGTTGCTTCCGGTTGACTAAAATTGCATCCCCGAAACATTGCTGCTAAAAGTGATAAAGCAATCAATACTCCCAAATCTCCAAATCCCCGTTTGGAACCCGTATTATCCTTAGTTTCTTCAGCTTTGCTCATGATCGCAAAATTCCCAAATTTGATTCTTCAACTGTTAAACTATTAATTTAATTAACCAAAAGTGAAAACACAAATTCACAGCCAAAGCTGTTTTATCGTGATTTAATGTTAGGTAAGTACTTTTGTTATTAACTTAACTTTTCTAATTAATTTAATCTTCTATCTAATGGGATAAAAGTCAGACTTGTGGGCATAGAACAATTTTGTTGAGGGGAAAAGGGACTCATGTATGGAAATAAAGCCCCAACCTTGAGCGGTGGACTGTATCGTCCCGTTGAGGTTTGTAAGAAGAGTTGTTTAAATACGTGTATTATATTTCAATGCAGTTCAGTTAAGAAATTGGTGGTAAAAAATGGCATATATGTAGAGACGTAGCTAGCTTAGGTCTCTACGAGGATCTGGGGCTTAACACCAACGGTATTGTATTATATTTTTCTTCCCCATTGCCCATTGCCCAATCCCCTATCTTGTAAATATAATTTATTAATAAACAAAATATTGGACATTTAGTATCATTTTTATCTATTGTTATGGGAAAGACAAGCAATCAGCTTTTTTTTGCAACAGTATGAATAAAATTAATCGAGTAGCAATTATTGGCGGAACACACGGAAATGAGTTCACAGGAGTGTACCTGCTCAAGAAGTTTGAGCAGGACTTAAACTTAGTTAAGCGCCCTAGTTTTGAAACTCTAACATTATTGGGAAATCCCCAAGCTTTTAAAGAAAGCAGACGATATATTCATCAAGATTTAAATCGCAGCTTTTTCAGTCAAGATTTGCAGAATTCAACACTTACTGGTTATGAAGAAATGCGGGCAAAAGTTATTGAAAAAATGCTCGGTCCCAAAGGTAACTCTCAGGTAGATGTAATTATAGATTTGCACAGTACAACTGCAAATATGGGGTTGAGTATCCTTTTAGGTGAACTGCATCCATTTACTCTGCAATTGGCTGCTTATTTGACTTCAATTAATCCAGAGGTAAAAGTTTGTTATACGCAATTTGAAAAAGAAAGTAATTTACTTCGTTCTCTCTGTGATTTTGGTTTTGCGATTGAAGTAGGTCCTGTGGCTCAAGCTGTTTTGAATGCAGAATTATTTCAAAAAACAGAGGAACTTGTTTACGCAGTTTTGGATTATCTAGAAAGAAGCAACCAAGATACAATTGAAAAGAAAAATAGCCCGCTGACACTTTATCGACATATGGGAGCGATTGATTTTCCGAGAAACGAGCATGGGGAAATTAAAGCGATGATTCACCCGCAACTTCAGTTTAAAGATTATCAACCTCTTCATCCCGGCGAGCCGATTTTTCTCACCTTTGATGGTCAAGCGATCGCCTTTGATGGAACATCAACCGTTTATCCAATTTTTATCAACGAAGCGGCATACTATGAAAAGGGCATTGCTATGTGTTTAACCGAAAAGCAACAACTTGAAGTTTCAAACATATAAGTCGAATAAACCGCCCTAAATTAGGTTCGGTTAAGCTGACATCGCTAATAAAAAAAGATTGCTATAGTAGATACAAGTTGATAAAATACTGCTAAATTATTACTATGAACAATCTTTCTAATCGCAATCCAGAAAACTTTGGTTCGGAAGCAATTAACAACAACTTGTGGCAATACATTAAATCGCTAAATCCAGAAATGGTTGCTCAACTATCCAAACCAACTTCACCAGAAGTACTTCAGGCAATCGAACGCACTGTTGTAAGTATGTTGGGTAACTTGCCTTCAGAAGACTTCGACGTTGAAATTACTACCAGTCGCCAACACTTAGGTATGTTGTTAGGCTCTGCCATGCTTAATGGTTACTTCTTACATAACGTACAGCAACGCTTGGAATTTGAAAAGTCATTGCAGTTAACAGAAGTTGATTCAAAAGACACTGTTTAATCTATATGTCCCCACTCATTAACGATAATAAAAACCTACCTACCGTCACCCAGAGACGTTCCGGACGGAACCTCTCTACAATACGTGTAAATTGCGCTCCCATGTTCTAATTAGCCCACTTAGGTGTTATTTGTACGTGAGCCAGCGGCTTCCAGCCTGAGGGCTTAAAATTAAGATGGAGTGTTTACCACTTAGAGCATGAAACGCATCGTCTTGATTGCTGGATTTGAATCGTTTAACGCTGACTTGTATAAAAAAGCAGCTTCAAAGGCTAACTTGCGCTGTGCAGAGTTAGATATCCGCGTGTTTAGCGATCGCGATATTACCACCAAGCGCACCGAGGTGGAAGCAGCACTCCAAGATGCAGATGTGTTTTTTGGCAGCTTACTATTTGATTATGACCAAGTTTTATGGTTACGCGATCGCGTTGCCCAAATTCCCATCCGTTTGGTGTTCGAGTCAGCTTTAGAATTGATGAGTTTAACTAAATTGGGTGATTTTGCCATTGGTGATAAACCCAAAGGAATGCCCAAACCAGTTAAATTCATCCTTGATAAATTTAGCAACGGACGAGAAGAAGATAAACTTGCAGGTTATATCAGCTTCTTAAAAATTGGTCCCAAACTTCTCAAATTTGTGCCAGTGCAAAAAGTGCAAGACTTACGCAACTGGTTAATTATTTATGGTTATTGGAATGCTGGTGGTGCAGAAAATGTAGCCGCATTATTTTGGATATTAGCAGAAAAATATTTAGATTTAAAAATAGGTGAAATTCCTCTGGTTATCGAAACTCCGAATATGGGATTGCTTCATCCCGATTATCAAGGGTTTTTTGAATCTCCTCGCGAGTATTTAAAGTGGTATGAGAAGAGGGGAATGGGGAATGGGGAATGGGGAATGGGGAAATTTTCCCACTCGCCACTTTCAACTCCCCACTCCCCACTCCCAACTCCCCACTCCCCACTTTCTACTCTCTACTCCCCTATAATAGGAATTTTACTTTATCGCAAACACGTTATTACGAAACAACCTTATATTCCGCAATTAATTCGCAGTTTTGAAGAAGCTGGTTTGATACCTTTACCCATTTTTCTTAATGGTGTTGAAGGACATGTTGCCGTGCGAGATTGGATGACCAGCGACTATGAAACGCAGCAACGAAATAATGGTAATATTGAAACTCCTTCACTCTCCAACGAAGCAGTAAAAGTGGATGCGATCGTATCTACAATTGGCTTTCCTTTAGTGGGTGGTCCTGCCGGTTCAATGGAGGCTGGACGGCAGGTAGAAGTAGCAAAACGTATTCTTACTGCCAAGAATGTACCTTACATTGTCGCTGCACCACTACTGATTCAAGATATTCACTCTTGGACACGCCAAGGTATCGGAGGCTTGCAAAGTGTCGTATTATATGCATTGCCAGAATTAGATGGCGCTATTGATACAATTCCCCTTGGTGGGTTGGTGGGAGAACAAATTTATCTAGTTCCCGAACGAGTGCAGAGATTGATTGGCAGGGTGAAAAGTTGGGTTGCTTTGCGACAAAAACCTGCATCACAGAGGAAGATAGCGATTATTTTGTATGGGTTTCCACCTGGGTACGGTGCAACAGGAACAGCTGCATTATTAAATGTACCGCGATCGCTTCTCAATTTTCTCCACGCACTGCAAAATCAAGGTTATGCTGTGGGCAATTTGCCTGAAGATGGAGAAGAATTGATTCGTCAGGTGAAAGACGCAGACGAAGAGATAGGAACCGCAGATAAACGCAGATTAACGCAGATGGATATCAGCGTTCATTCGCGTTCATCTGCGGTTAATACTGTCAACGCCAAAACTCTCGAAAAATGGTTGGGATATCTTCGCACATCTCGCATCGAAAAACAATGGAAATCTCTTACGGGTACGGGGATTAAAACTCACGGTGATGAGTTTCATATTGGCGGGATTGAGTTAGGAAATATTTGGATTGGTGTACAACCACCTTTAGGTATACAAGGTGATCCGATGCGGTTGATGTTTGAGCGAGATTTAACGCCGCATCCTCAATATGCTGCTTTTTATAAATGGCTACAAAATGAGTTTGAAGCTGATGCTGTGGTGCATTTTGGAATGCATGGCACTGTCGAATGGTTGCCGGGATCGCCGTTAGGAAATACGGGTTATTCTTGGTCGGATATTTTGTTAGGAAATTTGCCAAATCTATATATATATGCGGCGAATAATCCTTCTGAATCAATTTTGGCGAAGCGTCGCGGTTATGGTGTGTTGATTTCTCACAATGTACCTCCTTATGGACGTGCGGGTTTGTATAAGGAGTTAATGTCTTTGCGGGATTTGATTGCTGAGTATCGAGAAGATTCGGAAAAGAATTATGCTTTGAAAGAAGTGATTTGTAAGAAGGTTGTTGATACTGGTTTAGATGCTGATTGTCGGTTTGATGAGGCGAAACGCTTGGGGATTTCGTTTAGTCCAGAAAATGTGCGGCTGTTTAGCGGTCATGCTTTTAATGATTATTTGGTGAAGTTGTATGAGTATTTGCAGGTGTTAGAATCTCGGCTTTTTTCTTCGGGTTTGCATACGCTGGGAGAAGCGCCAAACGAGGAGGAAATGGCGGGGTATTTGGAGGCTTATTTTGGAGAAAACGATCCGCGAAGACGCGAAGAACGCGAAGAAGAAGAAATAAGAGGTTTGTTGATGCAATCTACTGATGAGTTGACGAATCTTTTGCGGGGATTAAATGGTGAGTATATTATGCCGGCACCTGGTGGTGATTTATTGCGAGATGGTTCTGGTGTATTGCCTACGGGCAGGAATATTCATGCTTTAGATCCTTATAGAATGCCTTCTGCTGGTGCTTATGAAAGGGGGAGGGAGATAGGTAAAAAAATTATTTCACAGCATTTACAAGAATATAATAAATATCCGGAAACTGTGGCGGTGATGTTATGGGGTTTGGATGCAATTAAGACGAAAGGTGAGTCTTTAGGTATTCTTTTGGAGTTGGTGGGGGCTGAACCTGTGAAGGAGGGGACGGGACGCATTGTTCGTTATGAATTGATGTCTTTGGCTGAGGTTGGACATCCCAGAATTGATGTTTTGGCGAATTTATCTGGTATTTTTCGTGATAGTTTTGTCAATATTATTGAGTTGTTGGATGATTTGTTTCAAAGAGCGGCTGATGCGGATGAATCTGAAGACGAGAATTATATTAGAAAACATGCTTTAGTTTTGAAAGCACAAGGGATAGAAAATGCTTCTGCGAGATTATTTTCTAATCCGGCTGGTGATTTTGGTTCGTTGGTAAATGATAGAGTTGTTGATGGTAATTGGGAATCTGGTGATGAGTTGGGGGATACTTGGCAAGGTCGTAATGTTTTCAGTTACGGTAGAGAGGATAAGGGTCAAGCTAGACCAGAAGTATTAATGGAGTTGTTAAAAACAAGCGATCGCATTGTTCAAGAAATCGATTCGGTAGAATACGGTTTGACTGATATTCAAGAATATTACGCTAATACTGGCGGTTTGAAAAAGGCAGCAGAAAAACAAAGTAAGAAGAAGGTTACAACTAGCTTTGTGGAAAGTTTCTCAAAAGATACCACACCCCGCAATCTCGATGATTTACTGCGGATGGAGTATCGCAGCAAGTTGCTAAATCCTAAATGGGCAGAAGCAATGGCAAATCAAGGTTCTGGTGGTGCGTTTGAAATCTCCCAACGCATGACAGCCTTGATTGGTTGGGGTGGTACTGCGGATTTTACGGATGATTGGGTATACGACCAAGCCGCAGATACTTACGCTTTCGATGCAGAGATGGCGGAAAAATTACGAAACTCGAATCCAGAAGCTTTCCGCAATATTATCGGCAGAATGTTAGAAGCTTCAGGACGCGGTTTTTGGAATGCTGATACAGAGAAGTTAGATAAGTTGCGTCAGTTGTATGAGTTGACAGATGAGGAGTTGGAAGGTGTAACGGTTTAAGCTTTGTAAGTAATATCATGTCCCTTTAATTAACAGTAATAAAAACCTACCTACCGTCGTAGAGACGTTCCACTGGAACGTCTAAACAAAAGTAAGTAATAAACCTGTCATGATACAAGACACATTTTCTACCTATCAAACGTGACACAAAAGATTATTGAGTTTTGTCCGGATGAGTAGATTACCGAGATGTTACTGTTATGTGCTGATGTAATGTAAGTTAAGCTTCACATAACCCAGCAAAATTACTTACTATTTTGCAACTTATCATTCGGAATCATTAACATGACAGAACTTATTATCCGTCTTGAGGATGTCTCACGCAACATATGGCAAGTTTTCGGAGAATACGATTCTTGGAAATCCGATCCAGCTAAATGCCAAAATATACACCAGAAGCTTTTGCATTTCAACAAAAATCATTCACCTGACTCAGACCACATCGATAACGTTATTCAATCTCTATCAAAAGGATATTATCTGATTAAATCTGGTTTAGAATGGCACGAACCTAGCGTTGGTCATAACTCAATTGATAAGCTTACTGATACACATAAAGCCCGTGGTTTACAATGGCAACTTGTGATGGTTTATGGTGGATTTGAAACCATTATAAAGACCTTACTAAAACCTGGGACAACAAGTCTGAAGCCAGAACAAATTCAACTTTTTACGGATAAATGCACTTTACCAAACTACAATTCATTAACTCCACCAGATTCAACACGGGTGAAACTTGAGAAATGGCTGGAAAAACCTTCGTCTGGTAAAAACAGTGCGCTTGCTAATTTTCTTACTCTCGAAAATGGAGATTGCAAGATAATTGAATATTGGATAGTTCAATCTAACTCTATTTCTACATGGATCGATGCAGCAAGACTTGCTAAAGCATTGCGGAATGCAACTGCTCACGGTGCTCTCTCAGCAAGTAAAGTTAAACAATGGGGACTGCAAAAGCCATTGCTCACTTTGTCTGATAATCTTGGAGAAATTGTTGTGGCTGGAATGCAGAAGCTAATATAGGTTTATTCCTAAAATCAAAGACTGGAAGTAAAGATGACCCTTTCTCTGATAACCGAACCTCTTCCTTTGCAACTTAACCCTGATGGGGTTGTCAGAGTAGGGGAAACACGGATAACACTAGATACAGTTGTAGCTGCCTTCTTCACATCCCCGACTTCGTAAGAGTTGTCGGGGCAAATCGTTTTCAGGACTGCTATAGAAAAATATATATACTAACTATAGAGTAGCTGATGTGCAGAAGCGATGCCTACGGCAACCCGAAGCGGGAACGCCTGCGCTATAAAATTAGAACTTACACACTGAATAAATTGTAAACTTTTATGATTTTGTAGGCGATCGCACAGCTTTAATTTACTCCCATATTTACTGTATTAAATGCTGTTAACAATTAACAACCGCTCAAATAACTAATTTTAAGTAATTGCAACAAGTTACATTTTGATAAGTATTTAGTTATAACAGTAATAAGTGTTTAAATACTACTATTAAAAAAATTATAAAATCAGGGTGTAAAAATGAATCTCTCACAGTTTGTGGCATTTTACGAAGCTGGTAAATATGTCTATCAGCTATGGAACGAAATGCAGAATGATGGTAAAGAATATATCAGTGAGACATCGATAAAAAATAATAGCGGTCATATACTAAAAGTTAAAGTTTGTTTTAACAGCGCTCGTCAACGCTATCTGCAAATTAAATTACCGTGGAATGCGGATCGAAAAATCCTCGCAGGGGTAGATAATTATCAACCAGGGGAATACTTAGCTATTAGTCGTGATGAATGGCACATCTTTTTTCTACTTACCAATTTTCAGCATGATAGTGAGCTATATGCTTATGCCGAGAAAATTGTCAATAGGCTAGTAGATAAAGCTAATAATAACGAAAATCAAAAGCGATCGCTTATCTCACCTCCCACACAACTACACCAAGCTAAAAGTCAAGTAGCTTAAATTGCATTAATTGGACGAATTAAATGATAAGAATCTTGAAGATGTTAAAATTTAGTAAATAAAACAAGCTGATGAAGTTTCTTATTACTATCCTTCAAGATGAAGATGGGATGTTCATCTTGAAGGATAGTAATTCCTGGCTGTGTTAGTCAAGGCAAAACCGAAAAAGAGGCTATTATAAACATTCAAGAAGCAATTAAGGAATGTTTAGAGGTTAGGGCTGAAAAACATTCTTTGAAACATCAACTTTTTTTGTGAGGTATCTAGCGATGGAAAACTCTTTTACTGCGGTATTTGAAAAAGTAGATAATTGGTATATTGGCTACATCCAAGAGTTACCTGGTGCTAATGTCCAAGAGAAAACTTTGGAAGAAGCAAGGGAAAGTTTACAGGAAGCGATCGCACTAATCTTAATATCAAATCGGCAACTTGCAGAACAACAACTCTCTGACAAAGATGTTATCCGTGAAAAAATTACAGTCCAAATGTAGTGAAAAGACGTGAACTGATTCGCTATTTGGAAGATAACGGGTGTCTGTTTCTCCGAGAGGGTGGAAAGCATACCATCTACTACAATCCATTAAATAATAGAACTTCGGCAATTCCCAGACATACTGAGATTGTTGATATTCTAGCTGTTAAGATTTGCAAAGATTTGGAAATTCCTCCTCCTTAGTACAACATTGCACAAGTTCGTAACAAATCCTCTTAAAAAACTCTGCGTACCTCTGCGCTTTCCTCAGCGTCCCTCTGCGTTAAAAAAAGGCTACGATTTCACCCAAAGCTGTACTTAGCAAGAATAGCAACTTGTAGGGAGTTAACCCTCAAATAACTGACGTGCAAAAGCGATCGCTTCTCCTGGGGTCGAGATTTTACCTTCAACTTGTGCTACAGCGATTTCCATCAATAGTTTGCCTAATAGTGGCGAAGCTGGAATCTCCAATGCTATAATTAGTTCCTTCCCACTTAATAAGGGTGTGGGATGAGAAACCAGATCGTCAGGGTTCAGGTAGCGGTCGATCAAGGGTGCGATCGCCTCTACCAAAATATCATGTACCACAGCCAAAACTGCTGTAGCCGGGAATACAAAACCGGCTTCTTGAAAGAAAAAATACTGTTCTCGCAAAGACATCTGAGATAATTTTAATTGCGGCAACAGCTTCAGGGCTGTGGTTACACCTTTAATTTCTGCACGGCTATAAGTTAGTTTTTGTAATTCAATTTCCGCAACTTCCGGGTCTGGGTTGACAAGACAAGCGAGTTTAGCAATACTCAACCAAGTAGTTTTAACTGAATCTCTGACATACTCTTGCAATTTTACCCCTAATTGCTGCCAATTTTCTCCTAGTTTCACTGCCCAATCGTCAACTGCTGTTAGTTTAGCAAAACTTTCTGATGTAGCGAACTGGAAAAAAGGCGCAAGTAAATTATCCTCCCAAGCACGAGTAATCCAAGGTGTAGAGTGAGAACTCAAAAGCAAATAATTGATTTCTACCCGAACTCGTTCTGCGGCAACTTCAGTTATATGTGAAGCTAGAGAGCGAATTGCTGTCTGAGTATCTGTCTCAATAGTAAACCCAAGTTGCGCCGCTTGGCGATAAGCTCGCATTAACCGCAAAGGATCGTCTTTAAGATTGGCAGGTGATATCATCCTCATCATGCGCCGTTCTAAATCAGCATAGCCTTGGAGAGGATCGATGATTTCTTGCGTGTGCGGATTGTAGGCGATGGCATTTACGGTAAAATCTCTTCGATGCAAGTCAGTTTCTATAGATTCCCCCGATTGTTGGGCAAAATCAACCGTAGCTTGGGGAAACACCACACGTGCAATTTCTCTTTGCGGATCGAGTAACACAAAACCAGCTTTGTAATGCTTCGCAATTTTTCGCGCTACCTTGACCGCATCACATGGTAAAACAAAATCCAGATCCAAATATTTGCGTGTAGAGACGCGAAATTTCGCGTCTCTACATAATAAGGCATCGCGCACAGCACCACCTACCATGTAAGCTTTTTTTGGCAACAATTCCAGACTAAAAGGATAATCTAAAGACACGTTAGAAGAATTTAAATCATGCATTGTAATAAAAATCAATCCAGCAACTAATGAATTACGATTTGGCTTAAGCTAGATTAACAATAAAGCTCCCTGTATCGTGGTTTTATTATGTGTATTTGTGTCAACTGCCACTATGTAGATAGCTGCATCACCTACAACGCAGTAGAAACGCAGCATGAACAACCTCACTTGACCCAAACCCCAGATTTTGAACCGAATGAACCCTCTATCAACGTTAACATCCGTCCCAAACAGGATTATATTGAAATGGAATGGGATGTTGTCGGTTGTCTCAGCTTTAAGCAAGAAACAGGTAAATGGTCTAAGTTGCGTCCAGGTGAATTAATACCAACTTGATAATGCGTAGTAACGCAATTCATTGCGTTGTCATGACGCAATGAATTGCGTCACTACGAATTATGTATGCTTTAATAAATGTCGTAAATCTAAAATCGCTTGACCACTGAATTAGAAATCCAACCGACAAAATACAGCTTATCGCTACATACCACCACACCCGAATTGGGTTTGGCAATGAGTAACTTTGCTGGAGATACACGTTCTGACGTTTGGAATTTAGAACGTAACGTATCTAGCTTGTTACATCAATATTTAATTAATTTTATTAAACCGCAAACTTGGGCAGATTTGGCGTTTATTGCCGTAGCCAAGGGACCAGGTGGATTTACTGGTACTCGCATCGGGGTTGTGACTGCCAGAACATTAGCACAACAGTTGAATATTCCGGTGTTTGCTATTTCTACATTAGCAGCGATCGCCTGGTCACACAAAGACCCAAACCACAATATCATTGCTGTGCAAATGCCAGCACAACGAGGTCAAGTTTTTGCAGCTATTTATCAACAGATACCTGATGCTTCTGGTTTAATATCTTTGTTGCCTGATACCGTATTTACACCAGAAGCGTGGCAAGAAAAATTAGCTTCAAATACAACTTATCAATTAATCGAAGCCAAATCTGGGTTAGCAGCTACAGTAACCAGCGTGTTGGAACTTGCATATCTTGACTGGCAACAAGGCAAGCGTCCCGATTGGTCTGAGGCTTTACCTTATTATGGGCAGCATCCAGTCGATTTGTAAAAAATAGGGGGAAAGGGACGGAATTATTTGAAATTGGGAAAAATACCGAAAATTACTTCTTCCCCTTGTTACAGCAAATTTCACTCCTGGTTGAGGTACATGCATAAAACCCAAAACCGGCTCCAAGACTACCAAGTGCTACGTCTCTACGTGTATTTAATCACAACGCAATTTGCTGTAAAAAAACCCTTTCCCCTATTTACATCACCTGCATCTTGAGGTTATGACATTAAAGTTATCCACATAATTTCAGTATGTGGTCAATGGTCAGCGTCAAAAACAAACGCTGACAACCAACAATGCTGGGAATAATCCATTAATTAATCACTATGAACAACGCTTTAGATACTATGTATCAGGTAGCATGGCAAATGCCAGTATATTCAACGACGATAGCTCAAACCGTTAGAGATGCTAATCTGATCGGTCAAGTCCAAACAGCTTTTAACCACTTTATCCAAACAGGTCAAGTGTGGGCACTGTTGATTGGGTTAGTTATTGGCTATATGATTCGGAATCTAACCAGCTACGGCTAAAATTTGTGGGGGAGTAAGGAGTGGGGACAAGGGG
>NZ_JAOWRF010000196.1 GCF_025753815.1 Plectonema radiosum NIES-515
CGGTCTAAATGAAAAAACTAAATTTTTTACACTCTACTCTGGGTATTCGTGAGAAACGAAGGGGATTTCTACTATTTCCCCCTCGGTTTCTCCGACTTGAACAATCATTCCGACGCCACCTGCTTTAGTGCGGATGTAACCAAGCCCAAAGTAACCATCAGGGGTTTCGGTATAACTTGTCAGTTTGCCGACTTTTTCATTCCCGACAGCGATCGCACTTTGAATTTCCGCCGGCGCGTTGAGACGAATACCCCAAAGGTGTTGTTTTACACCTTTGTATGTATTTAAACGGGCGATGGTTTCTTGTCCGATATAACAACCTTTGCTAAAGGAAATGGTATGCCACAAGCCAGCTTCTAGAGGATTGTAATCATCAGTTAATTCATGCTCTGGGGCTGGACGACCTTGTAATATTCGCAACACATCAAAAGCGCGATCGCTCATTTCTTGCGCTCCAGCTTCCACAATTTTCTGCCACACCGTCGCCTTAAGAGAAGCTGGTAAAATCAGGGTATATCCAGGCAAAGCCAAACCACTACCCACCGCAACCCGCACCCCACCATCAAATAGTTGATGGGTGCCGTCAGGTTGACCGATAATAGCCCCCGCACCCAATTTTTCAATGATGGTGTCGCTTTGTGAGCCGATGATATTGAAGGTTGCAGTTTCATTTGTCACATCAGTTAATTGCACCTTATCGGCATAAAAGATGTATTTATCCAGCCATTGGATGAGAAATTCCCGGCGATTTGGGGAAACTAGTAACAGCACTGCATCTTCTAAAATGTAAGCTCTAACTAAGTCAATAGTCCGGGCTGTGGATGTCACCATTACGGTGTCACAGCCTTGTCCTGGTTTGAGACTTTGGAAATCGTTAGTAGTTTGGTTGTGTAAAAAGCGGATGCGGTCATCGTCAGAAACACGGATGATGCCGGAGTGAGAGCGATCGCATACAGCGACAGAATCTTGCGCTGCTTGGATAGCTGCGGCGTCTTTTGCGTCAATTGCAGATTTGGACATGGTGATAGCAATTTTAGATTGTAAAACCAAGTTTAAATCAACTTACAGGATGTAAATACGATCAAGTCTTGAAGTGATTGACCTCTATTATCAACTTCACTAGGTTTTCTTGGCGATCGCCTACAATTGCTAAACATCTAATCCCCACAACCATACCACTTCCTGCGAGAGACACAGTTCCTCGGCATTTGTTTAGACTTATTTACTCTTGGGTAGCAATGTCAGCGATTTCTCTGAGCCGTGAGGACACTATTAACGATACCCCAAAATCTCTGACATCGCTGCCACAATATCAAGATAAAAGTTACCTTGCACTGCCCGAAACAATTCAAATTTAGTTCCAGGTGCACCAAAAAAAGGTCTGAGAAACCATCCTAACTGCATCCCCACAAAAGCATAGAGAAATAACCAGGATCTTAAAATACTTGTGCGGGTTCGTTTTCCTACCTCATCTTGTTGAGAAAGTAACTGCATTCCTTCATAAAGGAACTTAACCCCAAATGCACCTGTGATGCCAAAAACTAACACATTTAACAGCTTGAAAAATTGATAAGAACCTGGAGCCGTAATTATAAAAAACAGCGTAACTGGTGCCAAGCTGAATAACAAAACACTAATCACTGACACAGCTGTGAGCAACACAACAAAATGCTGTTGAATACTGCTACGAGAACCAAACAAAACATTAAAAAAGAACAAAGTTGGAAAACAAATGATGAGCGTTAATAAGTAAAACGCTGGTAATTTAATCGCACCAGATAATGCCTGTGCCCAACTATGAGATGCACCAATAATTCCCCCATATATGGCAAAGAAAATAGAACTAGAAACAAACAACGAAGTAGTTTTACTTTGTAATCCTATTCCCTGACGAATTTCTTCGAGAAAATTTTGGCGATCGCGTAATAAACTAATCAGAACAGCAAAGTGCTTGATTTTATGAGATTGCTTATGAAGCATATTAATTTTGTTGGTTGATGGTTGATAGTTGTTGGTTGTTGCTTAATAGTTGTCACAAATTAATTATTCTTAACTCCAAACTCCAAACTCCAAACTCCAAACTCCAAACTCCAAACTCCTAACTCCTAACTCCAAACTCCAAACTCCAAACTCCAAACTCCAAACTCCAAACTCCAAACTCCAAACTCCAAACTCCTAACCCCAAACTCCTAACCCCAAACTCCTAACTCCTAACTCCTAACTTTTAACTCCTAACTCCTAACTCCTAACTCCTAACTCCTAACGAAATCCTAAAAGGTAGCCAATAGCTTGAATAATGCTCAAATAAAAGTTGCCTTCCCTTTCTCGAAACAGTTGAAAAGCAGAATCAGGTGTGCCGAAAAATGGTCTGAGAGTCCATCCTAACTGACTACCGACAAAAGCATAAAGTAATAACCAAAACTGTAAGATTTTCTTGCGGGTATTGCTACCTTGATTATCTTGTTCTAAAACCAAGCTGGTTGCTTGATATAAAGAAGAAATACCAAAAAATCCAGTTAAAGCAAAGATAACTACATTTAACAAAATTAAAAACTGGTAATTATTAGTAGTTATCAAGAAAAACAGTGTGATTGGTGCAAAACTGAATAACAACACACTTGTTATTGAAACCGCAGTTAGCACCAATGCAAAATGCTGAGGAAAATTCCGCCTTGAACCAAAAATAATGTTAGAAAAATACAACGTCGGCAGACAAATCAACAGCGTAATTAAATAGAGAGATGGCAATTTTACAGCCGAAGATAAAGCTTGCATCCAACTATGATATGCACCGATAATTCCGCCATAAATGGCAATAAATATCGAACTGCAAACTAGTAGAGAAATGATTTTACTTGGTAATCTCGTTCCTTCACGAATTTCTTCTAGAAATGCTTCGCGATCGCGCAATAAACCAATTAGTACCGCAAAGTATTTTATTCCTTGAGATTGCCGTTCTATCATATTATTCTCACAAACCTTGTTGAAGTTGAATTTTTATCAAAACATCAATCAGAATAGTCACCACCAGAACCATATTTCCAAGCATCAACCAAACGATGCCAATAATATTGTTGTTCGCTTGGCAAACTTTTTATCCACGGTTCTAGCATTGGACTGAGCCTAAATAAAACAGAATAAATACCTAAATTGCCATAATGCACCGTCCAATCTAGTAAACTTGTTAAACCCACTTGCGGTATCACTTTGGCAATCAATCCCGGATGCGCTAAACCAGTGTTTAAAAGTGTTTGGGTTAATGCCGAAAACTGCACCACATCTTGCAAAAAAGGCTTAAGTACTGGTTCGCCTAAATGTTGCATTTTTTGAAAAACTACCGATAGTAATTGATTTATTTGATCGGGGGCAATTTTTTGATTTATACCTGCACTCATCGCTTTTTGAAACAGCCAAGTCACAGTTAAACTTGGCTGATATGGTTGTAGTATGGAAAGCGACTTTGCAGATAATTGATTTGTATCCAGCGCTTCATGAATACCCAATGTTAAACGCTTTAAGTGACGCACCATTGCCCCAAAACCACCAAAACTTAATGGGGATTGATTCCCGCTGCTATCTCCCACTGGTAGAATGCGATTCCAAGGAGTTTTTAGAGGACTTTGACGATAAGTGGGAAAGAAGCCAAACAGCGCTCTTTGCAACTTCAGCTGACTCAATGCCACACCCTGATATTCTGGCATCAAGCGAAGATAATCCTCAAAAAGAGCTTCTAAAGTCAAGCGTTGTGGATGTGCATCCATGTAGGTAAACATGTAAGTGGTTCTACCATCTTTTGCCGGGAAAGCTTCCCAGAAGTACTGACATTGATTCTGCAAGGATGTAAATGATAACAACAAGTCACCGGAATCATTTTCCGGAAATCCTTTCGCACAACTTCCCACAACCAGACAAAGAGCATCTGGTTTTTTTCCTTGTCGTGCTTGCTGCGTGATGGGAGAAAGATGTCCCATCGCATCAATTAACAATCTGGTTTTGAACTTGCTGCCAGCGTCTACCATCACACCATCTGGATGAACCACAGCTTCTGTAAATGGGGTGTTTTCAAACAATTTACCACCAGCGGCAAGAAATCGCTCTTTTAATGTATTAAGTAGATATACTGGGTCTACGCCGATATTCAGTACGTTTTCTACCCAGACTTCTGTACCACCTTGAAAGCTGACTCGTGCAGGATTATAAACGGTAGCGATCGCCTGATTTAATTCCTCGTGTGTCAGCAAATTTAATTCCAAAAACACTTCTAACTCTTTGCGAGAAATATTCCACTCTTGCTCTCTACCACGCAAAATGGAGCGCTCAATCAATGCTACCCGCAATCCCTTCAAAGCTAAAGCGCAACCTATTAAAATGCCTAAAGTGCCACCGCAGATGACAACATCCCAATCCACAGTACCCTCATATTGCTCACTTTCTTTGACTATTGTTGGTACGGATGTGTTGTTTTCTCTCAGTGATGCCAAAGTGCGATCGCAGCGACGCAATCCTTCTAAAACATTGCCCGGTAATTGTGAAAGTATCTCTTCAGTTAAAGACATAGTTACTACTTTTGATCGTATCTTTGCCTGATTCTACTTGATTAATTTTCTTCCGGGAAAATTAAAATATTATCCGTCCTCTGGTACTTGACTTGTGGATGAAAATATGAAAAGAATATAATTTTATCTGCATAAATAATATTTTCTCGCATCAATCAGCCATTTATATAAGCCTTTGAAGCTGATTATTACCTATGAGTCAAACAAACGCCATCAACCAAATTAAAAAGTTTATTCAGTTCACCTTGTAATTAAATTGATTTAAAGAATTCGTAAAGATATGCTCCTGAATGCTATTTTAGTCTAAAAAAATATTATTGTATAAAAGGTTTGTTAAGTCGGAGAAAATGATTAAAAAGCTAATAGATTGTAATTAATTATATGAACATAGCTTTTATCGTCGGGCAGTTTCCAGTTTTATCAGAGACGTTCATCCTCAATCAAATTACAGGTTTGATTTCGCGTGGACACAAAGTTGATATTTATAGTTATCCAACAGATGATATTGATAAAGTGCATCCCGATGTAGAAAAATATGAGTTACTAAAACACACTTACTATCAACCGCTTGTTCCCGAAAATTATTTTTTGCGCTTGATAAAAGGTCTAGAATTAGTATTTAGGCATTTTTTGAAAGCTCCTTTAGTGTTCATGCGATCGCTTAACATTTTTCAATATGGCAAGCGATCTGCTTCTATGAGGTTGCTTTATGCGATCGTACCCTTATTAGATGCCGAAGCATACGATATTATTCATTGCCAGTTTGGGATGTACGGAATTGATGGAATGATTTACCGTGATATCGGTGCCATCAAGGGAAAGTTAATTACTTCATTTCGTGGTTACGATATCAGTTGGTATGTAAAAGAGTGTGGTGAACAAGTTTACAACAAATTATTTGCCAAAGGAGATTTTTTTCTAGCAAACTGCGAATTTTTCAGACATCGAGCCATTAAACTTGGTTGTGATGAAAAAAAAATTGTCGTACATGGTTCGGGTATAGATTGCAGTAAATTTACATTTAAAACACGATATCCCCACCCAGACGGCAAAATTCGCATAGCCACAACGGGTAGACTTGTCGAAAAAAAAGGTATAGAATACAGCATTCGCGCCATCGCCAAACTAACAAATATTCATCCAAACATTGAATATAATATCATCGGCGATGGATATCTGAAAGAACACTTACAGCAGCTTATTGAAGAACTGAGTGTTACCGAACAAGTCAATTTACTTGGTTGGAAAAATCAAAAAGAAATTATTGAAATTTTAGATAAAACCCATCTATTTATCGCTCCAAGCGTCACCGCTGAAGATGGAAACCAAGATGCACCCGTCAACACATTAAAAGAGGCAATGGCAATGGGTTTACCAGTGATAGGAACTCTACACGGTGGTATTCCCGAATTGGTAAAAGATGGAATTTCTGGTTTTCTTGTACCAGAAAGAGATATTGACGCCATATCTGATAAATTAAGCTATTTCATTGAACATCCAGAAATTTGGGAACAAATGGGTTTATCTGGTCGTTATTATGTAGAAAAGCACTACGATATCAACAAGCTTAATGATGAATTAGTCGAAATCTACCGCCAAGTGACAACTAATAATTTAGAACCTACTCAAAAATGTCTAGCGGTCTGTCAAGGCAATTTTGATGGGTAAAAAAAACGAACCGCGAAGCAAGCCAAGAACGCAAAGGAAGAGAAAGAGAAGAAATATTGATAAATTGATTCACCCATCAATTATTTATTGACAGAGTACTAGATGCATTAGTAAATCCTAAATCCGCCAGTTTTTCATAAAAACGAAGTACAGCCACAACCAAAATAAGTGCATTCTACATAACTATTTTTAACCAAAACCTGATTTAATTGCTTTCACGAGGATTTCAAAATGAACTTACCAGCAATTGCCGACCCAGAAGTTACGATTATTGTTGCTCCAAGAGAGCGTTTTAGTTATACTCGTGAATCTTTAGAAAGCATTTACGAAAATACAGAATATCCATTCAAATTAATTTATGTAGATGGAAATTCACCATCTGATATCCGACGTTATTTAGAAGAACAAGCGCGTGAAAAAAAGTTTCAACTGATTCGTACTGATTACTACCTCTCCCCCAACCACGCTAGGAATATAGGCTTGGGTCAAGTCAACAGCAAATATGTTGTATTTCTGGATAACGATGTCATAGTTACCCCAGGCTGGTTAAAAGCGTTAGTAAATTGCGCTGAAGAAACCAAAGCTACTGTAGTTAGTCCTTTAATTTGTCAGAACCTCCCACTACATTCAGAAGTGCATTGTGCGGGTGGAGAATCTGGGGTAAAAGTGGAAATTAAAGGCAATATAACCAGACGCAAAATAATAGAAAAAATTTATAAACAAGGACGAATGGTTGAGGATATTCTTTCTCAATTGCAACGGCAAAAAACTGGGCTTGCAGAGTTTCACTGCATGATTGTACGTACAGAAATATTTCAGCAAATCGGCGTGTTAGATGAGAAATTAATGAATACGAAAGAACACGTAGATTTGTGTATGCTTGTTAGCGAAGCCGGTGGTGAAATCTATTTAGAACCCGAATCTCTGATTACATACGTACCGGGACTACCTTTAAAGTGGTCAGATTTACACTTTTACATGTTGCGTTGGAGCGATGCGTGGGAACTGTCTAGCCTCAAACATTTACGCGACAAGTGGAATTTGAGTGAAGACGAGTACTTTCAAAAAAAGTACGACACTTTAGGAAGAAGACGGCGTGATACAATTATTGCTCCTTTAATTAAAAGTCTTTTTGGACGGAGATTTTACCGCGCTGAGAGCTTGTTAATGAAATTAGATCGTATACTCAATCGTTATTTAAGCGATCGCTACGCCCAAAAACATCTTCAAAACCTGCAAAATAAAGTTTCATCACAGCCTGTAAAGTCCGCGATCGCGGCTTATTAAAGATAACGTACATGTGCATTTGTTAGCGCAAGGGGTGAGAAATTTTGAAGCCAAATAATACCCGGAAATCTCAGCTACCTGAGGTGATTTATACACCCGAAAGTCTGCTCAGACATCCTTTAAAATTGTTCAAACAAATGTGGCAAGACTTGTTAGCTTCTCGCGAACTTGCTCGACGCTTGATGGTGCGGGATATCAGCGCTCAATATCGGCAATCTTTTTTAGGAATAATCTGGGCTTTTTTACCGCCAATTTTCATGGCAACTGGATTTACTCTTGCTAGTAATGCCAATGTTATTAATGTTGGCAAAACTGATTTACCTTATCCAGCTTATGTCATGTTCAGCACTGCATTGTGGCAAACTTTTGTTGAGGCTTTAAACGGTCCAGTGCAAGCGGTAACAGTGGCAAAACCGATGTTAGCAAGAGTCAACTTTCCTAGAGAAGCATTAATTTTAGCAAAGATGGGTGAAGTATTTTTTAACTTTGCTATCAAGCTGATTTTAATCGTAGCGTTGTTTATTTGGTTTCACGTCTCGGTTAGCTGGACAGTAATTTTAACTCCAATAGCATTAGTTCATTTAGTTTTGTTTGGGACATTTATCGGCATTTTCTTAGCTCCTTTCGGTGTTTTATATCAAGATGTATCTAAAGCGTTAACTTTATTTACAGGCTTTTGGTTGTTTTTAACTCCCGTAGTTTATTCAGTTCCCGATGCTGGAACTTTTGGGTTTTTAGTAAAGTTAAATCCCGTTACACCTTTATTAGTAACAGCGCGAGAATTAGCCACCACAGGAGTCGTCTCAGAACCTTGGCGATTTTGGATAGTAAGTGTAATTACTATAGCTGGTTTGCTATTAACTTGGATTGGATTTCGTCTAGCTATGCCTTATGTGGTAGAGAGAGTGAGTTCTTAAAAATGACGAATTTTATAGAACAAACCAAAGATACTGATGTAGTTATTTCGGTTGAAAACCTTTCTAAAAAGTTTTGTAGAGATTTAAAGCGGTCTTTATTATATGGTGTTCAAGATATTGCCACAGAATTAGTAGGAGTAAATCGAAAAAGCGAAACTCTTCGTCCAAAAGAATTTTGGGCACTGAATAATCTCAGCTTTCAACTGCGACGGGGAGAAGCATTAGGATTAGTAGGCTCAAATGGAGCCGGGAAAAGTACACTACTGAGAATTATTAGCGGTTTGATCAAACCTGATAGTGGCTGTGTGAAAGTTAGGGGAAGAGTAGCACCATTAATTGCATTAGGAGCCGGGTTTAATCCTATTCTCACCGGTCGAGAAAATATATATGCAAATATGTCAATTCTCGGTTTATCAACTAAAGAAATCGAAGAGAGATTTCCCGATGTGATAAATTTTGCCGAAATTGCCGATGCCATTGATGCCCCGGTACAAACTTATAGTTCTGGTATGGCTGCAAGACTGGGATTTGCTTGTGCAGTTCATATAGAACCAGATATTTTACTAATCGATGAAGTGCTTGCTGTAGGTGATATTAAATTTAAAATGAAATGTCATCGCAAGTTATCTAAAATGCGAGAACAAGGTACAGCTTTTATATTAGTTTCTCATAATTCTCATAGCGTATTAAATATATGTGAATCTTCAGTATATCTTTCTCAAGGCAAGTTAATTGCTTCTGGAGATACCGAAGCAGTAATTCGCAAATATGAAGAAGACTTGTGTCTAATTGGCACAGAAAATGCTTTAGGCAAGATGGTTTTGCCTGAAAAGCCAGAAAAAGAAAGTTTAGGTTTAGATATTGTTTCTCTTAGTTTTAAAGATGAAGAAGGAAAAGCAATAGACACGCTGCTTTCTGGTGAGTCTGCTTATTTATGTGTCGAATGCAAAGCTTATAAGGAGGTGAAAAATGCAAATCTCGGTCTTTTAGTGACAGCGCTATCAGGAGAAAACGGTTTAGTTTTGTATTTGACATCCAGTAGTGACAATGAAGAACTAACTGTACCTCCTGGAAAATCAGAAATCCAAATGTATATGCCTTACTGTTCTTTAATTCCTGGTGTATACAGCGCAAAAATCTACATTAGAAAAGGTGTTTACTCTTTTGATATTGTTGATTCTTTTAGATTCACTGTAAAAACAAACAAAACTATCAGCCGATGTTTATTTTATCAACCACGTAAATGGCAAGTTGTCAACAAAAAGGAACCACATATGTAGAAACCCAGCGACTGAAGGTGAAGTATGCAGATAAATACTCTTGTTTAGGTGTAATTCATGCGGATGAAAAGCGGTAAATAACGCATAAAATTCAAGTTTCCAGGGTAATTCTACATATAGCACTTTCACGAGTAACCGACACAACTGTAATGGTTGTGAAAGCTAGTTGTTTGATTACATTGAAGTAAATAAAAATGGAAAAACTTGTTTCAGTAATAATACCCTGTTTTAATGCGGAAAGATGGCTCGCAGAAGCAATTGATAGCTGTTTGCGACAAACTTATCCAAACATCGAAATTATTGTAATTGATGATGGTTCAACTGACAAGTCTTTAGAGATTATGAAAAGTTATGGAAATAAAATTATCTGGGAAAGTCTGCCTCATCAAGGAGGAAATCATGCGAGAAATAGAGCTTTTGTTTTATCAAGAGGAGACTATATTCAATACCTAGATGCGGATGACTACATTTTGCCAGAAAAAATAGAAAGGCAAGTTCGTTTTCTAGAGGAAACCGATGCAGATGTTGTTTATGGTGATTGGAGATATCAACATCATTATAATGGAAAAAGTTTCTTGGATAAAATACAGGTTACTGAAGCACAAACAGACATTTTGGAGTCATTACTAGCAAATTGGTGGACAGCTGTTGCTTCTTTACTTTATAGAAGAAGCGTAGTAAAAAATAGTGGTGGATGGGATGAAAGTTTCCTGGCTGCACAAGATAGAGATTTTTTCATCTCAGTGGTAATCAATGATGGCAAAGTAGTATATCAACCAGGTTGCTATTCAGTTTATAGACGATACGGTAATGTAACAGTTTCTAGTTGGTCTATAAGTTTATGGGTAAAAAGCCACTATTTAGTATTAGAAAAGGCAGAAAAAAAGCTATTAAACTTGAAAAAACTTTCAATTAAGTATCGCTATGCTTTAGCTAAATCTTATTTCGATTTGGGTCGAGAATCTTTGTTTTTTGACTATTCACAATACTTACGATATTTAGAAAAAGCTTTAATTACCTTTCCTGATTTTAAGGTAAATAGTAAAAAAGCAGTTTATAAATTTGTTCAAAATATTTGTGGCTTTCGCAGAGCCGAAAAAATTGCTTGTCGTATCTTCTTTGTCAGAAGAATTGTCAATTCAATTAGCGATCGCCTTTTTGACTCTAAAGGCAAATTTGGCTTTCTACCATAGCACAATAAATCATTTTTGTCAAGTAAAAATCCCAAGTTTATTAAAACGTGGGAATGTAATTATTTACGTATTCTTACTATTTAAAATCTTAAACCGACACCACCCTGTAGGGAAAGAGCAGTACCACCCCCACCCCGGTAAGCATCAAAAGCAATGATGGCATTCCCAAAAATCACCGTGTTGCTATTCGGGACGACGTAATCAACTCCTGGTTGCAAAGCAAAGCTGATTTTATTGCCCACAGGTGAAGGTGTATCACCACCTGCCAGCACCAAACCAGCACCCAAATAGGCATCAGTTTGCCAATTTAAGGGCACGTCGTAGGAAACAGTGGGCACAACTGCTGTGCTTTGACCAATTAAAGCTTGGGCACGAAAAGAAACTGGTGTTTCTAGAAGCTTGTAGCGGACAGCAAGAACTCCACCAATTTGACCACCGTCTGAAAGACCAACAGTCGGACCGATACCGACATAGCTACCATAAGCTACTTGAGCTTGTGCTGGTTGGGCAAAACTCACAAATGAACTAGCTAGAACTACTGACACTAAATACGGAAGATACTTCATTTTCCGACTCCTCATATCATTTTAGATTATGGATGTTGCATTTAATATTGACAAGCCTTGTGTGAAAAATATTTAGGGGAGCAAGTTACAAGCGATCGCTTGCGAACAATTAATCTTCTAAGGTTAACACTCCTGAAGCCATATCCACTAACAAGCGACGAGTTTTTAACCACTGACGACCAAGTAAAACTTCTGACACCCCTTTACCTGCATATACAGGAATCTCAAATACAATTCCATCTATTCGTATTTTGCCTGCATAAACATCAAACTTAGCTTTCCCTTTTGCTAGTCGCATATCCCTTTCACCTAAATACTCCCAATCAAAATCCTCTAAATCTTGTTCATCCATCACTAACCAATCAGAAAAACCCGTATCCAAAATCACATCAATAGGCAATTCAAATCCATTATTTGCAATCAATTCAATTTCAAAAATTAATTCATCCTCATCACCAAAGCAGCCTTGAATCATATTGTCCCAGCGACTCCCGTTTCATTAATCCGGAATATGAACACGGGAGCATTCGGGTGTTTTTGTCGTGACATATTAATAGCTGTCATTTCATCTTTATCAATGAAATAATCTCCGCTGTTCGGTTCAATAGTTATATACCAGTTGTAGTGAGTTTTGATTAACTCTGGTTGAACGCTGTCAAAAATAGGTTTGCAGCGTTGATAAAATGCCTCACGTTCAGCTTGTCGTTTGGCTTTCTGTTCTTCCGTCCATTGAATTTCCGGGAATATTCTTCCTCGTCGTGCTGTGCGCGTCGGTTTTGCTTCGGTCATTGTTTTTTATAAGCGTATTTATTCTTTAATTTTTGCGTACTTTGGCTTTGTATGCTTGCGTGGCGATCGCAGACTTGGAGTGATGATTGAAGCGATCGCTCTTTAACTTTTCCTATTTATCCAATCTTCCCCACCAGCTAATTGAGCTAGATAATCATCCATAATCACTGGTAATTCTTTTGCCGAATAAATATATGTTAAAGCCATAAACCTAGTTGTTGTAGTTAAAATCTGCTTTCTATCCAGAATTGCTGATAGTTGAGAGCGAGTATATTTTCCGTTAAAAACTTCCAGACTTGCATCAGCTATAGCATCTTCAATTACTTCCTCTTCTATGAACGTTTCCCATTCATCTTTATTGATGTAATAAGATGTTTTATTGTCTTTAATATTTAACTTTCTAATTTCTTTGATTGAATTGCGAATAGAATTTACCCAAGAACCAGTTAATCGCTGTTCTATTTGGTTCTTCATCAAATGAATCAACAGAATGTTTAAACAAGATTGAATATTACGCAGAATAGCTTGTTTACTCATCCCCTCTAATTCATCAACAATCACCAAAGCATCTGCGTATCTTCCTTCCAGGATACTATTTCTTAGTTCGATTAATTCTTGTGTCATTTGTATTCCCTGCAATTAACGGTGATAATGTGAATTTAACACTGCTCACACTTTTTCTAGACCATCTATTTCAGTGACAGGAAATTCCTTGTTGTTTTCAGCAATTTCTGTTTGTATATCTAAATCCTTAGTCATTGCCGCTAACTGTTCATTCGTATATTTTTTATCAATAAATTTATATGCTGTTAGCTTCTTTTCTTGCACTTGTCTTTTAATGCGTTCTAGAAGCCACTCTTGTTCTTCTAAAGACAAAGTACCGATTGAACGCTCTATTTCTAATAAATTTGGTGATATCATATTGCCTTTGTGCCAATAACAGCCGATTTCATAAACATATTGTAGTTGGTAAGACTGAGGGTTCGCTCTTTGACTGGCTCTTTTAACCGACCTAAACGCAAGTTTGAGGTTGTCGTAAGCTAGCACGTATAGATTCTCAGTATGCTCATCTATTCTGACAATTTCAATGCTTCTATAGTGCCACCCAGGATAGATAACATTTGTTAATCGATCTTCATAGCCGATAAAGCCCTTGGGCTTGTTTATCTGTGGGTTCCATACTCCTATTCTAGGGAAAGATGGAACAATAATGAGACTACAATTAATTTCCTGTAGAGACGCGAAATTTCGCGTCTCTACAAATACCTAAACGCTCATCTCTAACATTCGCTGCATCGGACGTAACGCTGCTAACCGTATCTCTTCAGACATCGTAATTTCCGGCGCCCGATTCTTCATCCCTAAATACAACTTCAAAGAGCGTATTTAACCGCATCAACGAACATTGGTCGTAAAATAAAGATTATGGAAACCAAAACAATTACAATTCGTGTTGATGCCGAGGTTGCTCAAGCCTATGAATCGGCTTCTGAAGAAGAAAAAAGAAAGCTAGATGTTCTACTCAATCTTAAGTTGCGTGAAGTGACACGCAATAAACGACCTATTGAGGAAATTATGGATGAAATTAGCCACAATGCACACAACAGAGGCTTAACTCCAGAAATTTTGGATTCGATTTTGAATGAGCCATAGAACAGGCTTTGTTTTCGATACTAATGCATTGATTAGTGGGCTTCTTTTCAAAAGTTCAAAACTAGGACAAGCGTTTCAATACGCTTTGAAAAGTGGAGACATTTTGTTGTCACTACAGACACTTGCAGAACTGAGTGACGTACTCAGTCGGAAGAAATTTGACCGTTACGTAACAAGCGTTGAACGAGAGGAATTTTTAGAAGCACTAATAGAGAGAGCAATTTTAGTGGAGCCAATTGAAACAGTGACGGTTTGTCGAGATCCAAAGGATGACAAATTTCTAGAACTCGCGTTGAATGCAAAAGCGAGTTTTATAATTACTGGGGACGAGAATTTGCTTGAGTTGAATCCGTTTAGTGGGGTCAGGATATTGAAGCCAGATAAGTTTCTACAGGTGTTTGAGGAAGACGATTTGTAGGGAAAGATAGAACAATAATGAAACTGCAATTAATTTATCGTAGAGACGCGAAATTTCGCGTCTCTACAAATACCTAAACGCTCATCTCTAACATCCGCTGCATCGGACGCAACGCTGCTAACCGTATCTCTTCAGACATCGTAATTTCCGGCGTCCGATTCTTCATTGCCAAATACAACTTCTCCAGTGTATTCAACCGCATAAACGGACATTCATTACAATTACAATTATTTATCGGCGGTGCGGGAATAAACTGCTTGTGCGGTGCTAATTTGTGCATTTGGTGGATGATTCCTGGCTCTGTAGCCACGATGAATTCTTCTGTTGGACTTTCTTGACAATATTTGAGTAAAGCCGCTGTAGAGCCAATAAAGCTGGCGTGGCGCAATACGGAAGTTTCGCATTCTGGGTGGGCGATCGCCTCCGCTTGAGGATGTGCTATTTTTAACTGCACCATCTTCTTTTCAGAGAAGGTTTCATGCACAATACAGCTTCCTTGCCACAGTACCAAGTCTCGCTTTGTTTGTTCCATCACATACCGTCCCAAGTTGCGATCGGGAGCAAAAATAATCGGCTGCTCTTTCGGTATCTGCTGCACTATCTTGACAGCGTTGGAACTGGTGCAGATAATATCGCTCATCGCCTTAATTTCGGCGGTACAGTTGATGTAAGAAATCACCAAATGTCCGGGATGAGCGGCTTTAAACTCTGCAAAATCCTGCGGTGGACAACTATCAGCTAAAGAACAACCAGCATCCAAATCTGGTAAAAGTACCAATTTTTTAGGATTGAGAATCTTTGCCGTTTCTGCCATGAAGTGAACACCAGCAAAGACAATTACATCAGCATTGGTTTTAGCTGCTGCATTTGCCAGTTGTAGTGAATCCCCAATAAAGTCTGCGATATCCTGAATATCTGGCTCTTGATAATAATGTGCCAGAATTACCGCGTTGAGTTCTTTTTTGAGACTCTCAATCGCGGCAAATAAATCCCGTGGTAATGCACCCAGTTGGGTGTTTTCTCGTTGAGCAAGTGCAGTGTTAAACACAGTTAGGAGTTGCTAAGAGATGCAAGTAATTGTCTTGTGGAATCAATTATAGTAGTTTTTACCAAAAATAGAAGATGGGTAATCCTCCTTCTTTGGAATTGTGCCAAAATCAGCTTGAGTTTCCTATGCTGGTAAGAAGATGGCAAGGAAGATGGCATGAGCAGTCAAAAAAAAACAAGCATGGTGAAAATAGCTGTAGTCGGAGATGTTCACGACCAATGGGAAGAAGAAGATGGAATTGCGCTGAAACATCTGGGTATTGATTTAGTGCTGTTTGTGGGGGATTTTGGCAACGAGTCGGTTTCGGTGGTGGGTGCGATCGCACGAATTGACATCCCCAAAGCTGTGGTGATGGGAAACCACGATGCATGGTACTCGGCAACAGATTGGGGACGCAAGAAATGTCCCTACGATCGCACTAAAGAAGATAGGGTACAGCAACAACTCGATTTGTTGGGTGAAACTCATGTCGGTTACGGTAAGCTGGATTTTCCCGATTTGAATTTATCTGTGGTGGGGAGTCGTCCCTTTAGCTGGGGTGGACCGCAGTGGAAATATAATGATTTCTACGAACAACGTTATGGTGTAACCAGTTTTAAAGAATCTAGCGATCGCATTGTCGCAGCTGCAAACAGCGCCGCTTATGAGACAATTATTTTTATCGGTCATAATGGACCCGTTGGTTTAGGCGATAGTCCGGAAGACCCTTGTGGTAAAGATTGGGAACCAAAAGGTGGAGACTATGGCGATCCAGATTTTTGCGAGGCGATCGCTGAAGTTCGCGCTGCTGGGAAAAGCATTCCTTTGGTAACGTTTGGTCATATGCACCACAGTCTGCGATACACAAAGAAAATGTTGCGAAAGTCACTTTTAGCCAAAGAAAACACGATTTACTTGAATGCAGCGAGTGTACCGAGAATTGTACAAAATAATAGCGATCGCTTGCGTAATTTCTCCATCGTCACCTTAGAAGCAGGTGTTGTCTCCCAAGTCTCCCTAGTTTGGGTTGGCAAAGATTTCACCGTTGCTTGCGAGGAAATTTTATATGAGCAACCTAATCAAGTAGTGCAAACTGCGTAAATCATGATATAGTAGAATATGTCTGTCTTAGCTGACAGTCTACCTGGAGAGGTGGCAGAGTGGTCGAATGCGCTCGACTTGAAATCGAGTGAGCCGAAAGGTTCCGTGAGTTCGAATCTCACCCTCTCCGTTGAAATTTTCTTAATTGGACTTTAGTATTTTTAACAAGGTTTATTTAAGGCGTATCTCAAAGACAAGTTGAGCGCCATAAAAATTCATAATTAACATTAATAAAAATATCACAACCCTCGTAGAGACGTTCCGGCGGAACGTCTTTACATTGTAAGTAATAAACCTGTCATAATATAATTGCATTAATAATATTAAATGGTTCGCAGAAAATTACAACAATTGTTAAGTTAAAACCGTATATATTCTGAAGTTAAACAGCAACTTCTTATCCGTAGTTGCGTGCATTGATAACATCAGTGCGATCGCTGCCTCTTTATTTTTGGCTTGCATCGTGCTAGCATCAAGGAAAAATCCTGCTTGGAGGTAAAGCGATGGCTACCCTTTATGTGCGAAATTTACCTGATGATTTATATGCAAAGCTGCAAGAGTTAGCTGCATCTCAACACCGTTCAATAAATGCCCAAGTTATCACTTTGTTAGAACAAGTCTTGACAACTCAAGCACAAGAAACAGAAGAACAAAAGCGACAAAATATCCCAAAAGTTTTAGAGGAAATTCGTCAACGTCGTGAAAATCGTCGGACTGATATCGAATGGCTCGATAGCACTGCTATGATCCGAGAAGACCGCGATAGATGAATACTGCTACTTCTTATAATGTTGTCTCTTTTAATGACTTTGAGTTTCCGCTCTTGTCGTGAATTAAAATGCCGATCAATTGAAATATTCAAACAACCAAATGAACAATCTTAATCAGGATTATCATCGACGGGATGAAATTGTTTTTGGTCAACGGATAAATTGGGATGAAGATTTTGGTGGTGCAGAGCGTTTCCAGAACTTGTCTTTGGAACAGCTAGAGAAGTTGCTAGAAGAAGGATTTGCTAACCCACAAGAAAAACAAAACTTTTCTCCCACAATTGAGCAATTCTACGAATTTGGCAAAAATTGTGTTGCCAAAGGTTATAATTTGGTCTTTATTGGATATGCGATTTCCCCTGATCGAGAAGATTACCGAACCAGCATTGAGGGAATTGAAGTGAGGGTAGAGACGGAACTAATAGAATCTCGAATTGATGCTAATCTCAGAGATGAGTTTGAGAAGTTTGCACAAAGCGCTGACGAAACAGAGATAAATTTTAGTGTTTTGTATGCTTGGTGGGATTAACTAGCAACGCGATCGCTTACTCCTCGATTACTTCAACTAAATCCTCAACTTCTAAATCAAACAAACGGGCTAATTTCACCTAAGATATGCAGCGCTTTCTATTCAACTGTTTTACTTTTTACCTTTTCTTGCACTTTGGCAATGATTTTACTAACTTTCTCTGCATCTGGTGATTTCAGCCGTTGTAATATCTCCAAAGATGGCTGTAAATACTTTATTGCAGTCGCAAAATCTCCTTGCTTTTGTGCTAAACCTCCCAACCACCACAAAGTCATCGCAAAACCTTGAACATTACCAATGCGTTCTTCTAATTCTAAAGATTTTTGTAAGAGTGCGATCGCTTCATCCACATCCCCCCAATTTGCGTAGATAATTGCAAGTTGGTGTAACGTCGCTGCTTTCCCTTCAAGATTACCAATGCGTTCAGTTAGTTCCAAAGACTGATTATAAAGCAATACCGTTCAGTTAAGCCTGAAATCCTCTGTAGAGACGCGAAATTTCGCGTCTCTACATGCCGAAATCAATACCAAAAATCCTTAACTGAACCGTATTGGATTATAAAGAGCGATCGCTTCATCCACATCCCCACGATTAGCGTAGATACCTGCAAGTTGGTGTAACGTGGATGCTTTCCCTTCAAGATTACCAATGCGTTCCTTTAATTCCAAAGACTGATTATAAAGTGCGATCGCTTCATCTACATCCCCACGATTAGCGTAGATACCTGCAAGTTGGTGTAACGTCGCTGCTTTCCCTTGAATATTACCAATGCGTTCAAATATTTCCTTTGACTGATTATAAAGTGCGATCGCTTCATCCACATCCCCACGATTAGCGTAGATACCTGCAAGTTGGTGTAACGTGGATGCTTTCCCTTGAATATCACCAAATTGCATCCCGCAGAAAACGCAATTCTTTAGAAAAATTCAATATTTTAAATTGTATTTCCTGACATTGCGGATGATTCTGTAGGATTTCAATTAAAGCATCTCTATCTTTAGCAAAGTTGATTTAAACAAAACCGATTGTTAACTTCTCATCGGCAAAGTCGATAAATGTCAGCAGTTCTGCTAAGGACTGCTGATTAAGCGTCAAAAAGTTTTCTTTCTCTGATATCATGTCCGTTTAATTGACATTAATAAAAAATCCTAAATCCTTGTAGAGACGTAAGCTAGCTACGTCTCTACATCATATGTAATCTACCGGACATGATATGAATTAAACTCAGGGATTTTTTGTAATGAATTGTAGGGCTTCTTGGAAGGCATTGCTTTGCCTCACAGTAGGGTTAATATAATTCCAGCGGGTTTTGCCGTTATATTCAAATACCCAAAGACTAAACAGCATCAACCGTCCAATTTCATCTTTAGGAACATCTTTAGTTAAACACACTGCTTTGTGGACTAAAACTCTTCCCCAGTCGTCTTTAGACGACTTTAGCTATAAGCCTAGGAATTTATTCCTAGGCAGATTTTGCCACTGGTGCAAGATATGAGCATAGGCAAATTTTAGGCGATCGCTCATGCCATCACCAAACACATTTTTTTCCCAAAAAAGCTTGAGAGAAACATTTTGATGATGCTACGGTCTAAAAGGTGACACAGGAGTTGAACGGATTTACCAAAGTATGAAGCGTTTTATCAGCCTTGCCTTAATATCTACCATTTTCGCACCTTATGGCGCGATCGCTACACCATCCAGAAACCCCGACAAAACCGTAAATTGTGACATCTTGGTTGTTGGTGGTGGATTATCTGGAGTTGCCACAGCTTATGAAGCTTTACTTGCCGGTCGCACAGTTTGTCAGACAGAAATTACCGATTGGTTGGGGGGACAAATTTCTTCTCAGGGGACATCTGCGTTAGATGAACGTCCAACCCAACGTGCTAAACAATTTTATTCTCGCGGTTATTTAGAATTGCGAAGCCGGATTGAGAAGAAATATGGCAAACTTAACCCTGGTAACTGTTGGGTCAGCGATTCTTGCTTTCTTCCCCACGATGGACACGAAATCCTCACTACTCTGCTCAAAGATGCCGAAAAACGCGGTAGAGGCAAGTTACAATTTTTTCCCAACACCGTAATTAAAGAGTTGGAAATTAGTAGCGATGGCAAAATAATTAATAGTGCGATCGCGATCGAACACAAACCAACTGCTTCTACACCGCTCAACACTTATACTTTATCTCAAAGCATCGAAGACAGTTATCGTTACGAAAATACATCTAAGTTCACTAAAAACATTATTCGCTTCGTCCCCAAGCAAAAAAGTAAAGCTGGTAGCAATGCACCTAACTGGTACGTTATAGACACCAGCGAAACCGGCGAAATTATCGCTCTTGCTGATGTTCCCTACCGTTTGGGTATTGACGATCGCTCTTACTTAGAACCTTCTTCATCTAGTGCCACAAATGACCAATATTGTCCGCAAGGCTTTACCTACACCTTTGCAATGGAGGCAACTAAAGACCCCCAACCGCAGACAATGCCTTCATTTTATCAGCAATATTCGCCATATTACAGTTACGAATTAAAGCGTTTAGCAAGCTTCCCGTTAGTTTTCAGCTATCGTCGCATCTGGAGTCCCCAACCGGGAGAAGCAGGACAATTTGGCGGTGTCAAGTTTACAAATCCCGCACCTGGGGACATTTCCATGCAAAACTGGACTTGGGGTAACGATTATCGCCCAGGAACCGCCCAAGATAATTTAATCTATTCTCGTCAACAATTGCAAGCTAGCGGGCAATTGCAGCCAGGAGGATGGCTGGGTGGATTGCGGACAGACGCGTTACGCAAAGCTGAAGAAAATGCCTTTGGATATTATTACTGGTTGGTAGCTGGGACGACAGATTCTCAATTGGGAGATGGTACAAAACAGCCGCAACCCAATAACCGCTTTCTTTCCGGGTTAAATTCCCCAATGGGGACAGTGCATGGTTTATCGAAATATCCCTACATGCGTGAAGGACGAAGGATTATCGGGCGTCCTAGTTGGGGACAACCCGCAGGCTTTACAATTTGGGAAATCGATATTTCTCGACGCGATTACGGCGATCCGTATTACGCAAAAACACTGGAAAATAAAGAATATCGACGGTTACGAGCAGCACTTTCCGGTTTAGAAGCAGCCTCAGTACTTTCCGGACAAACCTCTGCACAAAGCGCTATGCGACGGACTCGTTCGACTATTTTCCCCGATGCTGTGGGTATCGGTCACTACGCGATAGATTTCCATCCCTGCATGGTGAACAGCCCACCCGAAACACCCGGTAACAAAGAACGTCCAGGTGAAAGACGCGGTGCCGGACAAGCTTATCCCTTCCAAATAGCCTTGAGAGCGATGATTCCCCAGAAAATCGACAACTTGCTAGTTGGGGGTAAAAGTATTGCTACCAGCCACATTGCTGCTGCCGCATATCGAGTACACTCATTTGAGTGGTCAGCTGGTGCAGCTGCGGGAACTATTACTGCCTTTGCTTTGAAAAATGCGATCGCACCTTACCAACTAGTAGACAATTTGCCGCAACCAGAACCGCAACTCCAAGCAGTAAAACGTCTGTTACAACAAAACGGCAATCCTACTGCCTTCCCCGATACCTCAATTTTTAATCAAAATTGGGAAGATTGGAAGTAATTGGTTGTTACTGGTTGGTTGTTAGTGGTTGGTGGTTAGTGGTTAGTTGATGGTTGATGGTTGTTAGTGGTTGGTGGTTGGTTGTTAGTGGTTAGTTGATGGTTGTTAGTGGTTGGTGGTTGGTTGATGGTTGATAGTGGTTGGTGGTTGGTTGTTAGTGGTTAGTTGATGGTTGTTAGTGGTTGGTGGTTGGTTGTTAGTGGTTAGTTGATGGTTGATGGTTGATAGTCAACAGTCAACAATTATCCCCACTCCCCCACTCCCCCACTCC
>NZ_JAOWRF010000138.1:0-9636 GCF_025753815.1 Plectonema radiosum NIES-515
AGATAGCTATCCAGGACGCGCTAGGCTAAGGCGTGTCAGGACGTTAAGGGTAATGAAGCCGTCTTCACCCGTTGAAACGTTAAGTAAAAAGTAGGTGTCAATAGATGTCTATGATTTATATAGCAGGATGAAGTTATCCCCATTCAAGCAAGCCGGGATTTTGCATGTTTACGTCCTTGGGTAGAATTAATTGAACTTGACAGCAATCACGCTTTAGGAAATGTCACATCAGAAATTTGGCAAGCAATTCGCCAGCTGCCATGAAGCTGTAAAATATTAACTTCTCACCAATTTTCTTAGTCAAGAGTCCAAAGTTTTTGCACCATTGCCTCCCGTAGAGACGTTCCACTCTTTACGTCTCTACCTAACTCCTAACTAATTATGCTGCCATTTATCCGATCGGATTTAGCTAAATTTAGCGCTTACAAACCCCATCCCGGTAGTAGTACAGCAGAACCAGTTCCATCGCAATTGGATCGGCTAGATACGAATGAAAGCCCTTATGATTTGCCACCTGAGTTAAAAGAAAAGGTTGCTTGGGAGTATCAGCAAATAATTGAAACAAATCGTTATCCGGATGGCGGACATGAGACACTGAAGAATGCGATCGCTCTCTATGTCAATGAATCAGCTAATGTCGCACCATCTTTTTTCACTGCTGCTAATATTTCTGTTGGCAATGGTTCAGATGAACTAATTCGCTCAATTTTAATTGCCAGTTGTGTCGGGGGAGAAGGTTCGGTTTTAGTTGCTAATCCCACTTTCTCGATGTACGGCATTTTGGCGCAAACTTTGGGCATTCCCGTTGTGACGGTGGGTAGAAATGAAGCGAATTTTGAAATTGATTTAAAAGGGGCTGATCAAGCTATAGAAAAAACCCAAAATCCGCCGATTCGGGTGATTTTCGTAGTTCATCCTAATTCCCCCACAGCCAATGCTTTAACTGCGGCAGAATTGGCATGGTTAAGAAATTTGAGCGATCGTATTTTGGTAGTAATTGATGAAGCTTACTTTGAATTCAGCCAGAATACCTTAGCTAGCGAATTACCACAACGTCCTAACTGGATGGTAATGCGGACATTTTCTAAAGCCTTCCGCTTGGCTGCTCATCGCGTTGGCTATTGCTTGGCTCATCCGGAGTTAATCACTATTCTAGAAAAAGTACGCTTACCTTACAATCTTCCCAGCGTTTCTATGGCTGCTTTGTTAATTGCTCTGCAAAACCGCCAATTGTTATTGAAGTCAATTCCCCAAACGCTCTTTGAACGAGCCAAACTTATCGAAGCTTTATCTCAATACCCAACATTACAAGTTGCCGAAAGCGCTGCTAACTTTGTTTACCTGCGACTAAAACCAAATGCCTTGAACCAACAAGACGATTATTTAATAAATCTTACCCAAAAGCTGAGAACTGCCGGCACTCTTGTGCGACACATCAGTGGAGGATTGCGAATTACAGTAGGAACCCCAGAGGAAAACCTCCGCACGCTGAGTCGGCTACAAATAGCTTTAACAAATCTTTAATATTAACAACCAGCTTTCAAAAAGGGGAAAGCGCAGTTTATATTGGCTAGTTAATCAAACCGGGATACTGATCGCTGCCCAAACGGCGTCGTACTATTCCCACTGTTTGTGGCAGCACACCTACCAAAAGAGCAAAGGCAATATCAGGCAACTTTTCCACCGTTTCTGGTGGAAAATATTGCTCAAATTGATCGAGAATCTTTTGGACTCGCTGAATCGGCAGTGGGTTTTCTGTAATTTGCTTGATTAACCGAATCCACTGCCGTCTAATCAAGTAAGCTTTTTGACGCTCGTCATAAGAGTCGGGAGTCAATAGCTGCAAATTACCTATCGGCAATAAATTTTGGCAATCGCGATCGTAATCACCTCCCACTGCTGCCCCAGGTCCGGCAAATTCTGCATGGTAGCGTTTGAATAGTATTAACCCATTTCGCCGACGACTGTTAACGATAAAGACCTTTCCACTATGCAACTGTGTGAGGATATCCGAGCCTGGAGATTGCTCAGTTCCATTAGGCATGACAATATAGTCAAGGAAACTAGTTTCAGGGTCATAAGTTGATACCATAGCAGTTTGATAGCGTTGGCGCTTTTCGCTATCCATGTTTTCTAAAAGTTTTAAAGAATTTTGTAGTAGTCTGCACTTCAACACTTAACTTGATTTAAATCAAAATGGTTGATTTTATCTTAATTATCAAGACTTTTTGGTTTATTTAACTAAGATAAAATTAAATAGCCTTTTTTCAACAATTAAGTAATCATATTTTATGAGATTTAACTGATTTTGTCTTGAATTAAAGGAGTTATTTTTTTAAAGTTTTTATAAAGATGAATATCTCAAATACAAAGTTCTTATGAGGAATTTCATCTTTTTTCTCGTATTTTTACTCAGATGATAATTGCAATCACCTTATTTATATCTAAATAAAATTCTGTTTTAATATTTTCATATAGAAAATTAATATCATGTAAATAAGCTAAATATTACATGATTATTTAATTTTTCTTAATTAGTATATTTATGAAAAAACTCTAAGATTAATACATAAAAATTAAGTGTTTTCTCCGTGTTATTACCACCACTTACGTACACCAGCGATCGCCCTTATAAAGGCCACATCTCCTTCTTCGGCTTTGTGGCATTCGCCTGATGGCACCCGCCACTCAGCATAGCATTTAGAGGGTTCGTCGTGTTGATGTGGTGTTGTCACAATACGTATAAGCACATATGCAGAAGAAGCAAAGTAAAGTATCTATCTGAATGCCAAAATCTTTGATAAATTAATATTTTGTCAAGTTAATTAATAATTATTTAATTATGCGTAAAAAAACCAAAGTATATAATTTTTTGTAAAAATTAAGCATTCAGAAAATATCCCTCTCTATTGCCTGAATGCTTAATCAAGTTACATGGCGTTTTGAGAAACGCCATGTAATAAAATGTCCAGCCGTGTATAGGCATTGGTTGGTTGGGTATCGCGGATCGCGATGAGTGACGGCTAGACATTTTATTTTAAGGATCTCCCTCATAGGTTGTTTGCAATAGATAAACAAGCGATCGCTTGCAATTTCCCAAATTGAAAAATTCAGATAATTGAGGAATGTGGTAAGTACTTGTGCAAGAATATCTGTCGGGAGCGTCCCAGAAAAAATGTATTCCAATAAGATTCCACTTGATGCACCTGATATCCTGCATTAAAATAAAGCTGCCGTGCCTGATGGTTATTTTCCAAAACGTGGAGGTATAAGTCTTTGAAACCCCACAAAAGGGCAACTTTTTCACAAGCTTTCAGCAACTCCGACGCAGCACCCAGCCTCCGATATCTTGGGTGAACAGCTAAATTAGACAAATAAGGAAAACTCTTGCCAATCTGAGTCCAAGAATCACCAAAACGCACACCCAGTTCTACAATTCCAACTAAGTTATCAGTGGGAGCAGTAGTATCAACGGCAACTAAACAAACGTGATGGGGTGCAGGTGATGCTAGACGATGCCTTAAGTCTTCGTAAATACCCAAACGTAGTAACGGGAAAGCCCATCCCCAGATACCATTTGGGGAGTGAAAACTTTCGGTAATGATTTCGGCAACATTAGTCAAATCAGCAGGGCTAGCCGCACGAATTTGGAATTGCTTAAAAGCTTGATTTGCGGCAGCATTTACTGGCAGTTGGTCGGATGGGTGAAAAAACCAGGGTGTGGTCAAAGCTAATTTAGTATTGATTTTATTCAAGGAAAATCTGATCAAATATCCCAAAACATCATCAAATTTGGATGAATAGCGTTCCTTCTTGTATTAACCATTAAACTTGGCGCATGAGATTTCAATTTTGGCGCTTTATATGAGTATAGGAGTGTATCCCGAAATTCATTTTATTTCAAGCGATCGCTCTCGTTGTGTACTTGTACAAAACTTGACAGCAATGCAAGCCGTGCAATGCAATTGCGGTTAGAAAGTACAGGAAAGCTTTGCGTCATAGGCAAGCGGTAGCCGATTAAAATGGCAGAAACCAGTTTGTCAGGAGTTTATGCTTCATTTTAATCAACCGATAGCGCATCTATCTAAATAAAGGTTTAAACATTCCCGCAAAGGTAAAAGCATAAAAAGCACAGAAAATTTGCCTTTTGGTCATATTCGCACTGCTCTTATTTTTGATAACAATATAACCCAATCATCCTAAACTATGCTTGCGGTATCTGCCATCAACCCGTAGCAAGCGATCCGGATTTAAACTGAGCGCCATCTTTTTTGCTCAAGTATTGACAGAAAACAGATAATTAGACACATCATTGTAGATGTATTTGTCTTCTCTAATAGTTAAGTTTTGTAAAAAAATAACTGGATTGGGAATCAGCAGATAGTGAAATTTTATCTGATGTCAAGCCCAATTTAATACTGGGTGTTTGACTAGAGGACGGTTATACCAATTCTGTGTGAAGATGCGCCAAAAGAAAAATAGGTGCCCCTCACGCCAGTCGCTTCAACAGGACTCCACCCGGACAAGGTGAGCCAGCGCTGCGCTCCTGGTTTACCGACCCACACTGGCGAACCCCGAAGGGGCGCTGGCTGGTCTTTTCTGGTGCCTCCAATGAAAAAATTAAAAGCCTCACAGCGATGGCACCTGTCTGACTAATGGTTCTCATTGCTAAATTGTAAACAGATATTTGTCTAATAGTATACTTTGGCTTTAAATCTGATTCTTCTAATATTGCTGATACCATGACTGCCATAAATAAAATTTAGTTGCAAATGTTAGTGCAACTGTTGGGGGGGGAAAACTTAATATGCAGCTTCAGATGGATTTTTAAGCCAGATTGGAGATCTGTATATAGTATTAATCGGTTCTCGCTATGAAGGTGAAGGGATTAGCAAGCAAATATGTATTCTGTAACAGTAACGAGCACCAAATTAATTGGGGTAGATCAAAGCAAATGGCGATCGGCATCTTCTATTGAGGCAAATTACTGTGAGTAAACGCTTTAGAACCAAGCCGTCATGTAGCCAAACAGCCTATGGAGTCGAAATGCTCTGCTATTACCTGACTCAGAAATATTCCCAAGAGATCAGATTATTCTTTAACCGACTGCCGTTGCAGCAGGAAAGCGGTGCATGAAATCCCAATCAAACAGTAAGCCGAAAATTTTGGTTGTCGATGACGAACCAGACAACCTTGACTTGCTTTACCGCACCTTCTATCGCGACTATCAGGTGCTTAAGGCATCCTCAGGTCTTGCGGCATTAGAACTGCTTCAGCAAGAAGGAGAAGTCTCCGTGATCATTTCCGATCAGCGGATGCCAATGATGAGCGGTACAGAATTTTTGAGCCTAACCGCGACTCAATATCCAGATATCATCCGGATTATCTTAACTGGCTACACCGATGTCGAAGACTTGGTGGAAGCAATCAATGCTGGTAAGGTATTCAAATATGTCACCAAACCGTGGGAAGCAGAGGAACTCAAAACAGTGGTACGCCAAGCTTTGGATACCCACAACGTCCTCAAAACCCGCACCCGCGAACTTACCCGCACCCTGCGTCAAGAATCGTTACTGAACAGTGTTACAAACACGATTCGCAGCGCTTTAGACTATCGGCAAATTCTGCAAGCAATTGTGGATACCGTGGGTCATATGCTAGAAGTGGATGTTTGCTTGTTGCGTCCTTTCCAAGATGGGCAGTTAGTGGATGAAAATTTTATTTACCAAAGGGGGATTTCGCAGGACTCCTTGGAGAGGGGGGGACTACTTGGGGACAAGGGAGACAAGGGAGACTATTCTTTCTCCTCCAGCGGGAGAGCCAGTAGCTTCAACGCGTTTAACCCCCCCCAGGCACCAGACTCACCATCCCCCCCTCTCCCCATGTCGTCCCTCTCCCCCACTCTCCCCCTTCCCCCCTCTCCCCATCCTGCTCTACTAGCGCAGACAGTATGGGAAATCCGGGAAGTGCAGGTGATTCATGATGTTGCAATAGATGAGCGTATTCAGGGCGATACTGCCGAGCTATTAAGTCGCTCTGCTGCTTTTGCTACAGCTAAAATTTGCTCTAGCTTGGTAGTTCCACTGATTTGCCGACAAGAACTTATGGCGGTGCTGGCGCTGCACCAGTGTAAGCAGCCCCGCGTATGGTCTGAAGACGAGGTGCAGTTAGTGGTGATGGTGGCAAATCAGGCAGCTTTAGCTTTGTCTCAAGCTTATGCTTACGAGCAAGTGCGTGCTTTGGCGAAACGGGAATCGCTAATTAATACGATTACTAGCGCGATTCGCTCTAGCTTAGATCCTGAAGATATTTTTGCCGCGATCACCCAACAATTAGGACAAGCTTTGCAAGTCGATGGCTGTGTTTTGTCTTTGTGGACAGAAGAAGATGAGTATGTCAAGTGTGTGGGTTTGTATGAAAGTTCTTACAGTTCACAGGATTCTTTCAAACTAGATCATCCTTGGGAAACAGGTAGTCATAATTACATAGAAAATCAGGAATTACCTCAGTCTATGTCACCGATTCAGGGAAATCCAATTCTGCAAGAAATGTTGCGGACACAAGAACCTGTGGTAATTACGGATATGAGCCACTGTCTGCCAGAAATCAAGGGGTTTGATTTGCCCTTGAGAGGAAAAGCCCGATCGCTCATGGTGGTTCCTTTATTGGCTGATGGCAAAAGCATCGGTAGTATTACTTTGCGTCAAGATAGTAGAGCACGCAAGTGGCTAGTTACAGAAATACAGTTAGCATCATCTGTCGCAGCTCAAGCGGCGATCGCTGTACAGCAGTCACATTTATACCAAAAAACTCGCGAACAAGCTGAACGCTTGCTGGAATTAGACAAACAAAAAACCGAATTTTTCCAAAATATTTCTCACGAGTTCCGCACACCCATAACCTTAATTCAAGGACCCCTAGAATCGGCGGTAGCGACAAAAGAAGGATTATCATATGCCCAAAGTGCGATCGCCTTACGCAACTCAAGACGCTTGCTAAGATTGGTAAATCAACTACTCGATTTGCAACGCCTTGATGCTAAAAGGATGCAGCCTAGTTTCCGTCCCTGCGATTTAGTTGAATTTGTCAACCAAATTGTCGAATCGTTTCGTCCCTATTGCGAGAAAAAGGGACTGAATCTGATTACCGAACTAGAACCATCTCCTACAGTCTACTTGGATATGGAAAAATTCGACAAAGTACTTTATAACCTGCTGTCGAATGCCATGAAATTTACCTCAGTAGGTGGTAATATTACTGTAAGATTGCAATCTCAAGGCGATCGCTGTAGACTGCAAGTACAAGACACGGGAATTGGTATTGTTACTGAACAAATTCCCTACTTATTTGAACGCTTTCGCCAAGCTGAAGGAACTGAAAATCGCTCCTATGAAGGTAGCGGCTTAGGTTTGGCTTTAGTTAAAGAACTCATGGAAATGCACCGCGGTAAAGTCACTGTGGAATCAGTTTACGGCAAAGGTACTACTTTTAGCTTATGGCTGCTCGCCGGAACCGCTCATTTACCTACAGAACAGTTGCTAGAAGCGCCTTGTGAAGTCAATACCAGTCGCGCTAACGTTGAATTAGCTGATTTAGAATTACAATCAATAGACGAATTTGAAAATATTCAAAAAGACTTATTAAATAATGTTAACACTCAAGAAAATGAACTGAAAATTGGCGAATCAATTTTGGTCGTAGACGACAACCCAGATTTGCGGACTTACGTATCAGAAATTCTCCGCGCTAATGGCTATCGAGTGCATACAGCGCGTAACGGTTCCGAAGGATTTATCATGGCTAAGGAAATAATACCACGCCTGATTGTCAGCGACTTGATGATGCCTTTGGTGTCGGGAATGGAGATGATTCGGATGATCCGCAACGAGGAAAAGTTGAAAGGAATTCCAATTATCCTGTTAACGGCAAAAGTTGATGAAGAAACCCGCATCGAAGGTACTGAAAAAGGTGCAGATGCTTATTTAGCTAAACCATTTAACGATCGCGAACTTCTGGCTGAAGTGCGAAATCTTTTAGCCCTGAAAGAAAATGAACGCAGAGTTTTGGAGTTAAATACTTACCTGACAGAATCGGTGCTCAAGCGCTTTTTACCGAGTGCGTTGGTGCAAAAAGCCGCAACCGGAGATTTAGTCCTGGATTTGCGACCGGAACCGCGTTTGATTACAGTTTTGTTTAGTGACATCGTGGGTTTTACCCAACTATCAAATACCCTCAGGTCGCGACGTGTCGCGGAATTGCTTAACGAATATTTAGAATCAATGACCAAAGTGGTCTTTGAGAATGGGGGCACCATCGATAAATTTATGGGAGATGCTATCTTAGCTTTATATGGAGCGCCGGAAGAACTAACGCCTAATGAACAGGTGCGTCGGTCGATCAACACAGCAAGAGGAATGCATCGCTCATTAAGTCTGTTAAACCAGCGTTGGCGAGAACAAGGTATATTTGACTCCGACGGACGTAATGGTTTACAGTTTCGCTGTGGTATCCACCAAGGTACAGCTGTTGTCGGGATGTTTGGTAGCGCCGAACGTGCCGATTATACTGCGATCGGTCCAAGTGTAAATATTGCCTCAAGATTGCAAGTTGCTGCTCTTCCTGGTACTATCCTCGTTTCTGCTGCGGTTGCAGATTATTTGGATGAAGATGAAATCATTAAAGGTAGTCCGTTAGAACTTAAAGGAATAGATGAAACAGTTCTGACGTTTGTTGTCAAAGCAGAAATAACTGTTAGGAGTTAGTGGTTAATGGTTAGTGGTTAGGAGTTGTAGAGACGTTACGAAAGGAACGTCTGTACTAAAGTGAGGAGAACGGAGTAGGAAGAGCGGAGTTAGTGGTACAACAACCAACAACCAACAACCAATTATCTGATTATGACTCAATCGGTTGATCAAACTTTAATAAAAGATGTAAAATCAAGGCAACACAACGATCCGCCGGGTTTATGGATTGCTCTAGTCACGAGTTCAGTTGCATTACATTTGCTGGTGTTTTGGCTAATGCGCTCTAATTATGCCTTTACTCCGTGGTTTCCACGAGATAGTCAAGCAATTGTTCCGATTGAGGTTATTGAGATTTCTCCGACAGCATCACAACCTAAACCAGTCTCTCCATCATCTGCATCACAAACTAAACCAGTCTCTCCATCATTTGCAAGTCAACAGTCTTCAACAGTCATACCAAGAAATGAAAATTCTGGTGGGATAAATTTTGCTCCTACTCGCAAACAAAGAAAAAGAAACACTTTTGTCTCTAAATCTAATACTCAACTGGTTCCTAAACAATCAGTTCCCACACCCAAGCCGATATTCACACCAACACCTACACCAACAACGACACCGACACGGACAGATTCACTTGGTAATCTTGGTTGGAAACGTGAGCGTGAAAGAATCAGTTTAGGAAAGCCGACACCGTTACCAAAATTTACACAAGTTGAACCACGTCAACCAATTGGGGAAGATTCACTAACTCCAAGTCGGAGAACTCCACGTCAACCAATTGGGGAAGATTCACTAACTCCAAGTCGGAGAACTCCACGTCAACCAATTGGGGAAGATTCACTAACTCCAAGTCGGAGAACTCCACGTCAACCAATTGGGGAAGATTCACTAA
>NZ_JAOWRF010000138.1:9736-21369 GCF_025753815.1 Plectonema radiosum NIES-515
CTCCAAGTCGGAGAACTCCACGTCAACCAATTGGGGAAGATTCACCAATTCCTCCTAGTAAGAAAACTCCTCAACCTCCAACAGGAGGAGGATTGATCGCTATTTCGCGTTTTTTAACTCCAGATGAACTAACTCTAGACGAACAGAGGATTTTGATCCGAGATACTTTACCCAAAGGTTCGATTTTACCGAAACATATAGGTATTAACCAAAAACAAATTGACTCGCTTTCTATCAAGCCTAATTTAGATCTCCCAGATAAAGAGTTTTTAGCTACCTTGGTGATTGATAATAAAACTGGTAATTTTGTAGAGGCTGTAGTTGAAGATCCTGCGATCGCACCAGCCCAAAGAAACAAATATCAGCAATTGGCTAACTCTATTTTCCGAGGTGAAAAATTTCAGCCCGCTCGCTACCCAAATGGTACTCCAGTACCAGAATTGGTGAATTGTTTTGTCCGGATCAAAATACAGCGTGGTTAACTTTGATTAATTGCTTGAACTCTTATCATAATTGTGTTATCTTATTAGAGTTGGAAATTCGCGGGCGTAGTTTAGTGGTAAAACTTTAGCCTTCCAAGCTAATAATGCGGGTTCGATTCCCGCCGCCCGCTTGGTACATACAACAAATTAGACGTTGTTTCTGCTGTGGTATCAATCGTAGAGACGTAGCAATGCTACGTCTCTACAACGTGTTGAATTAATCGACGTATAATGATGCATTTATTACAGACGCAGCATTATATTTATGATTGTGCGACTTTTAACCGAAACGACCGCTAATGTACTCTTGGGTTGCTTTCTGCTTGGGGTCATTAAAAATTAACTCTGTTTTGTCGAACTCGACTAAATAGCCCATACGAGCACCTTTTTCTGTGGGTTCAACGTTGAAAAATGCTGTCATATCTGACACTCGTGTTGCTTGTTGCATGTTGTGGGTGACGATGACGATGCTATATTGCTCTTTGAGTTCGTTAATCAGTTCTTCAACTCTCAGGGTGGAAAGCGGGTCAAGTGCGGAGCAAGGTTCATCCATGAGGATAACATCTGGCTGTACAGCGATCGCTCGTGCAATACACAAGCGTTGCTGTTGTCCACCCGACAAAGATAAGCCACTTTGCTTGAGTTTATCTTTAACTTCATCCCACAAAGCTGCTTTTCTCAGGCTGGTTTCTACCAATTCATCCATATCACCTTTGTAGCCGTTAATTTTTGCGCCAAAAGTGATATTGTCATAAATTGATTTGGGAAATGGGTTTGGTCTTTGAAACACCATTCCAATCCGACGACGCACTTCTACCGGATCGATGTCTGAGCCGTATAAATTCTTCCCGCAGTAAAAAATCTTACCTTCTGCGCGGAAGCTGTCAATTAAATCGTTCAGCCGATTATAGCACCGCAACAATGTACTTTTACCACAGCCAGAGGGACCTATAAAGGCTGTTGCTTTGTTTTTGGGGATATCTAGCCAAATATCTTTGACGGCTAGGAAATCGCCATAATAAACGTTGACACCCTCTGTCCGCAATACTGTGTCCGTGTCTTTTACGGTATCGATGTTAGTAGTCATAAAGAAGCAAGATTTAAGTTTTGTAAAATAGGGTTGTAAGCACCCATCATCATCAAGGGTCAAATATTTCCATTGCTATATCAAAATCTTCCCAAAGAAGGATGTTAATAAAGCAGTTATTTTGGCAAATTCTGAATGATATCAATTCGCGCAACTGACTAAACTTTCTCACGAGTAGCCCAACGAGTGATGATGCTGGTTAATAAAACCAACAGCACTAATATTAAAGAAGCTGCCCAAGCTAGTGACTGCCAATTTTTAAATGGGGAGATAGCATAATTGTAAACCAAAACAGCAAGGGAAGCTGTGGGTTTGAATAAGCCATCGGGCCAGAACGGAGAAAATAAAGCGGTGAAAAGTAGTGGTGCTGTTTCTCCAGATGCGCGAGCGATCGCTAGCGTCGATCCGGTTACAATTGCGGGTAAAGCTGCTGGCAAAACTACCTGCGATACTGTTTGAAACTTAGTTGCACCAATACCTACAGCTGCTTGTCGCAAATCTTGTGATACTAATTGTAAAGCTTCGTCTGTAGTTCGCAGAATAATCGGTAACATCAAAATGGACAGAGCTGCGCCTCCAGCTAAAGCGGAATAGGAACCTAACCCCAACTTATTGAATGTCAGAACCAAAATCCCATAAGCAAATACCCCCGCAATAATCGAGGGAACTCCACTGAGGACGTTAGTCGCAAAACGTATTATCCGTGCTGTTTTTCCAGAGCTAAACTCTGTCAAATAAATTGCTGCCATCACTCCCAAGGGGATGCTAATTGCTGCGGCAATTCCTACCATTAAAATTGTTCCCAAAATGGCATTCCCGAAGCCTCCACCCTTTCTGAGAGGTGGTGGTGGTAGTTCAGTAAATATGCTGAGATTCAGACTACTAAAGCCTTGAAAAATAACGTAACCGAGTACAGCTACCAATGGTATAACCGCCATAGCCGCACAAATAAAGGCGACAACGGTCATAATTGTATTGAACATCGTCCGGGGAGACGAAGGAGCACGAGTCAAGCTACCGCTACTGTATCCAGGTTGAGAATTGCCGGAAATATTAGAAGCCATGATTTAATACCAATTATCTACAGCCGCTTGACTCGGAGAACGACTAACTCTGCCATGATGTTAACAATCAGCGTCAACACAAATAAAACTAAGGCAGCGTACATTAAAGATGCAACTTGCAAACCACCAGCTTCAGCGAATTGGTTTGCCAGTAGAGAAGAAATCGTATTTGAGGGGGCAAATAGCGAGGTACTAATGTTGTTGGAATTACCAATCAACATGGTGACAGCCATAGTTTCGCCCATCGCTCGACCAAGTGCAAGCATCACAGCACCGACAATGCCAGAAAAAGCTGCTGGGATGAGAACTTTCAAAATTGTTTCCCAACGAGTTGCTCCCAACCCGATAGCTGCTTGACGCAAGCTAGGAGGTACAGAAATCAAAGCATCACGGGAAATTGCGGTAATAATTGGCAAAGTCATGATAGCTAGGATAAATCCTGCGATCAGCAAATTTGGACCGGTTGGTGCAGTGCTAAAAATTGGCAAAAAGCCAAAAGAAGCATTCAGCCATTTTCCGAAGCTGGTTAAGGGGGGAACCAAGACGAAAATACCCCAGATACCATAGACAACGCTGGGAATTGCTGCTAGCAGTTCTACTAAGAAAACTAGTACCAGCTTGACTTTGGGTGGGAGAAAATTTTCACTCAGGATCACAGCAGTCCCAACACCGATGGGTACAGCTATCAACAAACCGATAAACGAACTCATGAGAGTTCCGTAAACTTGAGGTAGGACGCCATAATCATCATTGACTGGGTTCCAAGCGCTTTTACCTAAGAAACTCAGACCAAATTTTTGGATTGCTGGGATAGCTCCCACGAATACTTGGAATGCTATCCATAATAAAGTAAATGCGATCGCAAAAGCAAAAATGCGAGTCAGCCAAACAAAGCCAATATCTAGTGACTTTTCTGTTTGCGATCGTTGTCTAAGTCCTGATGGAATATTCTGGGGTTGTGTAGTCATGGGAACCCAAGCAAATTAAATAGTTGCGATCGTTGCGGGAGCGAACCTTTTTAGTTGGTCAATGGTTAGTAGTCAATAGTCAATAGTGCAAAAACTGTTGACTTTGGACTCTTCACTTTTCGTTACTTGCTAGCGCTGTTATTATTAGCACCTTCAACAGCTATTTTATAATCTGGGCTGATCACATCGGCTGCTGCTGCTACTTTAGTAACCACCGTTGCAGGTAGAGGAACATATCCTAGTTCTTTAGCTTGTTTCTGACCTTCAGTCAAGCCATACTCAATCATTGCTTCTACCGCTTTGGCTTTTGCTGCATCAGCATATTTTGTGTGAGCCAAAATCCAAGTGTAGGTAACGATAGGATAAGAATCTGCACCTTCTGGATCGGTAATAAAAGCACGCAAGTCTGCTGGTAAAGTTACTGTTTCCAAGGTTTTTGCTGCGGACTGATCGTCAGCTACAACTATTTTGCCAGCCTTGTTTTCTAATGCCGCAAACTTGAGTCCATTTTGTTTAGCATAGCCGTACTCAACGTAACCAATTGAGCCTTGAGTTTGTGTGACTTGCGCTGTAACCCCTTCATTACCCTTTGCACCAACTCCCACGGGCCATTTTACACTTTTACCATCCCCAACTTTAGTTTTCCATTCTGGGCTGATAGCACTGAGGTGTTTTGTAAACACACCTGTAGTACCGCTACCATCAGAACGATATATAACTGTGATTGGCTGTTTGGGAAGTTTTGCACCAGGATTTGCAGCAGCAATTTTCGGATCGTCCCAAGACTTAATTTTGCCGAGTAAAATATCTGTGTAAACTGCCCGTGGTAACTTCAGTTCTGGAACATCAGACAGATTGTAAGCTAAAACAATGCTACCAGCAGTCATTGGCAGCAATAGTACACCTTGCTCTGCGGGTATTTTCTTGATTTCTTCATCCTTCATGGCCACATCGCTGGCACCAAAGTCTACAGTACCTTTGGTAAATTGCTCAACACCAGCACCGCTACCAACTGATTGATAGTTGACTTTCAGGGTTGGGTATTTTTTGTTTAAGGCATCGAACCAAGTTAGGTAGAGCGGTGCGGGGAAAGATGCACCGGCACCTGTTAAGGTTACGTTTCCACCCAAATCCAATTTACCAGGGCTGGAAGCAGTAGTCTCAGTAGCAGTACCAGAAGGTGATTCTTTCGCATTTGGATTTTCTGCGGTTTGCTGTCCACCGCAAGCTGCTAGGCTCATTGTCAGTGCTAACACTGAGATTGAGCCTATTAATCGATTATTTTTGATTAAATTTAGTCGTGATAGCATCTTGTCGATTTTATGTAAATTTTTAGGTAGGCGTTTCTAAGATACCGCTTTAGGGTAAACAGAAGGTTAACAAAGTAAAAAATACTTAGGTTATCTATTGGAAAATAAAAAATTAAATTATCCCATTTAGTGATATATGTGTCTCTATCAAGAAAAGGAAGTATAAAAATTGACTAAATAGTCAAGGGAAAATTTTAATATTCTAAGTAGAGACGTTCCGTCGTCACCTCTCTAGTATGGGTTTTAATGTTATGGTCATCCGTGACAATTTAAAATCAGCAACTTGGGTTAGTTAATGGATATCATAAATTTTTTGATATCTTGACTATAAATTGCAAATTTTAACTATTTGGAAGTGTATATATTTTTTTCTGAAGTCCGACTGGCTAAAGTGTTGTTGCGAAAACTTGACATAAATGGTCGCTCAAATACTAAATAAAACAAATACGCGATCGCTAACGACATTGGCACTGCTATCAGATAAAATATTACTGTAAAATTGACTTGACTTAGTTGCCGACTGAGGAGAAAGTGACCTAATAGCGTTACTACTACTCCATGAGTGAGATAAAGGCTATAAGAAAATGAGCCTAATGCAATTATTAAAGGATGCTCAAATAATTGTAAAATCATGGGTGACTTTTTATCTTCTATTATTGATTTGGTGCAGTAAATAAGCAGACAAGCAGTCACCAAACCACAAAAACCATCAGAAATCCATAGGTCTAATCCGAGTTTTTTCCATTCAGTTAAGACTGCAAGAAGAGAGAATACAATAATTAGTAAAATCCAAGGAAACGAATTTTTGATGGCAATTAATTTAGGTTTTTGAGAAAATCCAATATCCGCAGCAACCATTCCCAAAGCGAATAAGCCAATAAACCAAGGACTAGCTGATTCAAATAATCCATAGATTGACGGATTTATTGCAAAACTATGACTAATTTGAGTTTGCCGTGTTCAAGGCAATTAAATGACAGGGTAAATGCCAAATTAGGTAGCAATGGTTATGTATTAGCAACAAAACAATATTTGATTTAATTTAGCCAAAAGGCAAGTCTTGAAAAAATTACAGCTTTAACGTGCCAAATTAGCGTTTTTGGTTGAGAGCGATCGCACTACCGAGAAGCGAAAAATTGATGGCTTTATATGATATAATCTAAAATATTTATTTGAAGAACGGCGATCGCCCTTGTTTGCTTTTTAACTATCGCAAGCCAAAAGCGCTAATTGCTAAATAACTTAATAAATTATTCTTCATTCCAAGTATTAATACTCATCCAGCTTTTTGCATCCCTATTGCCGTGTAAATGTTTGCTGCTTCCAATCAATTACTATGGTCGATGATTGGCTTACTCCTGACAATAGGTGGCACCTTCCTAGAGGCTTATGGTATCACTTTACCTTGGAGTTGGAGTCAACATGGAATTGAAACTTTTTCTTTAGGTGTTAAATATCAAGTCGGTGCAGTGCTGCTGGTAGGTTGTTTAGGAGGGAAAAATGCTGGTGCGCTATCGCAAATTGCCTATTTAGTTATGGGGTTGACTTTGTTACCAGTTTTTGCTGATGGTGGCGGCATCGGTTATGTTAAGCTATCTCAGTTTGGCTATTTGTTGGGCTTTATTCCGGGAGCTTGGATTTGTGGCTTGTTAGCTTTTAAAGCTAGACCTAAACTAGAAACTTTAGCGTTTAGCTGTTTTTGTGGCTTGTTAATTGTCCACGTTTGCGGTATTAGTTATTTAATTATCAGCTATGTCTTTCATTGGAAAGGTACAGAAACCCTGCCATTAATGATGGAAGCAATCCTCACATACTCCTGGTTTGCTCTACCAGGTCAACTAGCTGTAGTCTGCGTCGTCACTGTAATAGCGTATGTATTACGACACCTAATGTTTTATTAGTTCAATGTAATTTGTTGTTTGTCAAAAGCTCGTGACGGCAGGACTAATGACACTTGACTTTTGACACTTGACTAACTTGCCATGCGTTTAAAAAATCATCTCTTTTGGATTGCTGCCTTTGTAATTGTTGTGTTAGACCAACTGACGAAAAACCAAGTGGTGTCAGCCGCAAAATCTTGGCAGTTGGAAACTATAATCGAATCAAAAACAGGAAATATAATATACAGACCTACTTTGCCACTCATCCAGGGGATATTTCATTTGACTTACGTCAAAAACGATGGTGCAGCTTGGAGTATACTTAGTGGACATATAGATTTATTGCGCTTTTTATCATTTGCCGTAAGTTTAGTTTTGATCGGGGTGGCTTGCTTTGGTCCAGCCTTAAATTTTTGGGATCAACTAGGCTATGGTTTGATTTTAGGCGGAGCGATGGGCAACGGCATCGATCGCTTTATTTTAAGTTACGTAGTTGATTTTCTCGATTTTCGATTGATCAACTTTCCTGTATTTAATGTGGCAGATTCATTTATTAGTATCGGCATTGTTTGCCTACTGATTTCCTCGTTTCAAAAAACACCAGGTTCAAGTAAGCGATCGCCTTAACATTCCCCCGTAGTGAGGACTTCAGTCCTCATATTACTAAAACCTGCTTACTTTTTTGGAGAATCCCAAGAATAAGCAGGCTTAATTTTATTTTCTGACGTTTTTCGTTCTAACTCTAATCAACGCAATCTTTAAATGCCACCTAAAGAAGTTGATACAGCAGATTTCACTCCTTACCCCTCTCGTTGTAGAGACTATTCTGTGCTACGTCTCTACGTGTATTCGATCTTGATAGGGTGCTGTAATCGGCACTCAGACGAACCGACTATTCCGTGGTGGCAACAATGCGATTATGTTTGAATTAGCGTGGAGCTAACATTTGTGAACCACCAGTAGGAAGTTTTTCCGAACCGGAATTTGGAAGTGTACTTGGAGAACTGGTGCTTGGCTGGATTGTGCTCCCAGGAGTGGTTGAATCCGGAGATGTCGTACTATCTGGGGTGGTTGAATCCGGAGTTATCGTGCTGCCTGGAACTGGAGTGATTTTAGTTGGGCTGCTCGAATCTGGAGTGGTAGTGCTACCTGGAGTACTGTTTTCCGGAGATGTCGTACTATCTGGGGTAGTTGAATCCGGAGTTGTCGTGCTGCCTGGAACTGGAGTGATTTTAGTTGGGCTGCTCGAATCAGGAGATGTAGTGCTACCTGGAGTACTGTTTTCCGGAGATGTCGTACTATCTGGGGTAGTTGAATCCGGAGTTGTCGTGCTGCCTGGAACTGGAGTGATTTTAGTTGGGCTGCTCGAATCTGGAGTGGTAGTGCTACCTGGAGTACTGTTTTCCGGAGATGTCGTACTATCTGGGGTGGTTGAATCCGGAGTTATCGTGCTGCCTGGAACTGGAGTGATTTTGGTTGGGCTGGTCGAATCAGGAGATGTAGTGCTACCTGGAGTACTGTTTTCCGGAGATGTCGTACTATCTGGGGTGGTTGAATCCGGAGTTATCGTGCTGCCTGGAACTGGAGTGATTTTGGTTGGGCTGGTCGAATCAGGAGCTGTAGTGCTACCTGGACTCGTCATGCTTCCTGGAGTATCCGTTTCCGGAGTTTTAGTAGTATCTGGTGCGGTTTGGCTGGCTGGAGTCTTTGGAGTGGCTTCAGCGGTGTCTTTTTGACAACGAGAATTCAGTGGGAAATTTTTACACAAAATTTCCACAGCATCGGCATTCAGCTTGATCTCCGTTGGAGAGGTGCTTGTAGATTCGCTTATTAGTTGCTTTGTTTCTGGGAATTTGGATGATTGGGCAACAGCAACATTGCTGGTAACAGCTAGGGTAAAGGCTGTACCTATTAGGGTCAGATATTTTCCCTTCATGTTATTTAACCTCAACGGAACACTGCGCCCATTAAATCAAACAATATAATTTATAAAATCTTCCTAAATGAAGATGTATATTTTGAATTTCAGATATCTATAGATGCTAAAGCAATAAAATTGACACAAATATTACTAGTATCAGTAGTTATTATCAATACAACTTAAAATAACTATATTTTGTTCGGAAACCAAATAAAGTTGACGAAATAGGGATTAGAGAATTTGGACAAGAATTATTGCCTAGGGAAAAATGTCATAAGCTTAACAAGCTCAATACGAACGCTATTTATGATGTTGGTATCAGATAAAAATCCAATAATTCCGTACAGCCAAATTCTACTTTGGCTTATGAGTAAAATGGTGAAATACCAGCATCGGCTGTGCGCGATGAGCAATTTTTTATTGACTAACTAACTGTGGTGTGATATAGCCAATGAGTTCCCCCCACCCTCCTCAAAAGCCAAAAACTTTGCTTGGTCAGGTGACTCAAGCAGTACAAACAATTCAAGCGAGAGTTGATTTTTCCAAACTCGCGCTGCGACCTAATGCCAGAGTACCAGAATTATTGGTGCAAGATTCGGGGGCGGACAAGGCGGAGGTATATCCATTATTAGGCGATCGCTACGTATTAGGTCGCAGTTCCAAATCCTGCGATATCGTCATCCGCAACCCAGTTGTCAGCCAAATTCATCTGTCACTCTCCCGCGATTCTACTCAACGAACTCCCGTTTTTATCATCAAAGATGAAAACTCAACTAATGGCATTTATCGCGGCAAACGTCGCGTCACTTCCCTAGAACTACGACACGGTGACACCTTCACCCTCGGACCACCAGAACTAGCCGCTTCCGTGCGGCTGCAATACGTCGATCCACCACCTTGGTATGTAAAAGCTGCCACATGGAGCGCTTGCGGTGTCGGTGGAGCCACAGCCTTATTCGCCTTGGGAATTGGCGTAGAATCGCTAAAATTCTCGGTTAGACCTTTACCCACAGCCACCCGCGCTCCGGTAATCGTTTATGCTCGTGATGGACAAAAACCATTACGGGAACCCCGCTCTACAGCTCACATCGACAAAAAGCGATTAGAAGACTTTGGTCCTTATTTACCCGCTGCTGTTGTCGCCTCAGAAGATAGCCGTTATAATTGGCACTTCGGAGTTGACCCATACGGAATTTTGCGGGCAGTATTAATTAATAGCCGCAGTGGAGATGTGCAGCAAGGTGCTAGTACTGTAACTCAGCAGGTTGCCAGAAGTTTGTTTCGCGATTATGTCGGCAGCCAAGACTCCTTTGGGCGAAAATTGCGAGAGGCTGTAGTTGCTTTGAAGTTGGAAACATTCTACAGTAAAGATGAAATTTTACTGACTTATTTAAATCGGGTATTTTTGGGGGTGGATACCTCCGGCTTTGAGGATGCGGCTCGATTTTACTTTGATAAGTCGGCAAAAGAATTAACTTTGGCAGAAGCAGCGACGTTGGTAGGAATTTTACCCGCTCCCAATGGCTTTGATTTTTGTGGAGAAAGTAAGCATAAATTAGAAGCAATTGAATATCGCAATCGCGTGCTGAAGCGGTTGCTGGAGATGGGGAAAATCAAACAAGATGAGTATAACCGCGCTAGGCGATCGCCGATCGAAGTTAGCCCCAAAGTTTGCGAACAGCAAGCGAAAACAATTGCACCCTATTTCTACAGTTATGTCTTTCAAGAACTAAAATCGATTTTGGGTGAAGAGTTAGCTACAGAAGGCAACTTTATTATTGAAACTCAACTAGACCCAGCAATTCAAAAGGAAGCCGAAGCAGCATTGCGAAATTCAGTCAACAACAGTGGTTCAAGTTTTCGTTATTCCCAAGGTGCAGTGGTGACTCTTGATTCCAGCACTGGTGCAATACTGGCAATGGTAGGGGGAATTGATTACAAAAAAAGTCAGTTTAATCGCGCTATCCAGGCAAAAAGACAACCCGGTTCTACTTTTAAACTTTTTACTTACACTGCTGCCATAGAGCAAGGAATTTCCTCCGAAAGAAGTTATTCGTGTGATTCTTTGCGTTGGCAAGGCTTTACCTACAAACCTTGTCGCAGTGGTGCTGGTGGTAGTTATGATATTGCTACCGGTCTTGCGCTTTCCGAAAACCCCATCGCTTTACGAGTTGCCAAAGAAATCGGCTTGAATAAAGTTGTCGCAATGGCACAGCGTTTGGGTATAAGGTCTTCCCTAGATCCGGTTCCGGGTTTGGTGCTGGGTCAAAGTGTAGTTAATGTCACGGAGATGACTGGTGCTTTTGGAGCCATTGGTAATCGTGGCGTTTGGAATCGTCCCCACGCAATTAGCCGGATTTTAGATAGCAGTGATTGTCGCGATCGCAATGACTTAAAAACTTGCCGCGTCATCTACTCTTTTGACCAAGGTCCAGAAGCAAACAAGCGCGTACTCAAACCGGAAATAGCCGATACCATGACCAATTTGCTACGCGGCGTCATTTCCAGAGGTACTGGACGCAGCGCGGCTATTGGATTAGGTGAAGCTGGTAAAACAGGCACAACAAATGACAACGTTGACCTATGGTTTATTGGCTTTATTCCTAGTAAGCGACTCGTAACTGGTATTTGGCTCGGAAATGACAATAATTCTCCCACATCTGGCAGCAGCGCTCAAGCAGCTCAACTCTGGGGAAATTATATGGGACGAATTACAAAGTAGGGGAGTGGGGAGTAGGGAGTGGGGAGTAGGGAGCAGGGGGAGCAGGGGGAGCAGGGGATAAGGGGGAAGAAATTCCCCCTTATCCCCCTTGTTCCCCCTTTTCCCCTTGTTCCCCCCCCCCCCACTTACGAAATCCCCGCCCACGTGGTACTTTGATGTTCTCGTTGGGCCGAAATAGTACCTGGTAATGGAGGCGGGG
>NZ_JAOWRF010000353.1 GCF_025753815.1 Plectonema radiosum NIES-515
ACTACCCTTGAAGACTGTTTCCGATTTATCGGAAATACATCTTCAAGGGTGTTTCGTTTTTGACTCGCAATTCATCCCATCACCAACACTCCGTGTATGGTGTGGGGCTTCTTGCTGTACAAGCTAAGCCAGCTTCCAAAGAGCTTTTTACAGATGCCCAAGTTGAACAGAAGATAATAGATGCTTTAGCACAAAGGGAGCGCGAAAAAGCTGAGTCAGAACAGGGACGGTTTGTAGAAATTCGAGACGCAGCACTACAAGCAGCAAAACGAGAAATTCAAGCCGCTCAGGAACATGCTCGTGCGCTGCAACAAGCAAAACAGGAATTAATCGAGCAATTGACAGCCAAGGATGAGGAGATGCGATCGCTTGACGCATTGCAAACCAGAAACCAACAATTGGAACAGCGAGTGGAAGAATTAGAAAAAGCCCTCGAAAACTCCAGTGCGAACAATTGGGGCAATACCTTTAACAATCAAGCCGCAAAGGTGATTAACTTGGAGTTAGAGAAAACTATCTGCTACATTGATGTCCGAAGTCGATCACCTAAACAACGTACTTTCCCAGAAAGAGCAAGAAATTGTTCGGCTTCAAACGAGTAATTCCCAAGAATCAGATGCAGTTGTGGCTTCCTTTGGGGAGATTGGAGAAAGGTTTGGCTGGCAAGGTTGGAGCAGTCGGGGGTATCGTGCTGCGAGTGGGATGGTTTGTACGGGGATTAGTGCGATCGCTGCTTTTATTACCGATCTGAAAGCGTCTTCCCCAATTTACCAACAGCAGGAAATCACGTTTTAGATTTACATCAAATTAGATTTGTGTCGAATTTTGCCATTGGCTAAAAATGGTGATGAATTTGATATAGGGAAAATCAGTCAAACAAAGAAATTGAAATGCAGTTTCATCTTGAAAAACAAACAAATACCAAGAAAATTCCTTGATGGTTCGCAAAGTTTATATTGCGACAAACACAAAACAACCCAAATATTCAACAGATAGTTTTCACACTTCTAGAACCCATGACACCACAAGAATGGTGTTTAATTTGGATACCAGTTATCCATTCTGGAATCAAATTGCCCTGTGATGGAGAACGAAATCATACAGGATACATGAAAGCTTCTCTGACGACTTTTCTGCATGAAACTGTGACAGTGACCACCACAAAAAATAAATCTTTGGCTCTTCTGTTTTCTCTTCATCAAAATTTCGTGGTTTTCTCAAGCCAGATGTAATTTTTTGAGATGATAAAACCAAAATTAAACGTTTAGGTGTGTTCCCCCTGGCTCCTGTTTTTTGGAAGTCCCTTAAAATGTTGAAAAATCATCAACACACTAATTAGTGCGATCGCCAAGCTAATTGAAAAAATACCCCGATAAGCTACGGCTTTGGCAATTACACCACTGATTGCCCCAGCGCCGAGACTAGCAAAAATACTAACTGAGCTTTGAAGAGTATAATCTGTCCCAGGAGTTTCTAGACTGCTATTGTCCATCATTAATGTAGAGGTAGCAGTACTCATAATCCCTATACTAAATAGTGGACTGATAGCAACTAAGTAGATAACAGGTAGGCTGGTAAAACCGAATGCCGGAAACAAGTAAGTTAGCATCGTGGTTGCCCACAATAAGCTAAATAAAAATAGCGATCGCTTTCTTCCCCAAGCTGAAATTAATAAACCGCCAACAATTCCGCCAATCGCCGCAGCACTTGTACCAACAACTCCCTGTAACCAGCCAATATCTGACAAGGACAGCCCTATATCTACTAGTAGAGGGCGATACATAGTAGCAGCCATGTGGCTGCTTGATGAATATAGCACTAAGATAAGCAACCAGTTCATCATCCCTGGGTGACGGCAAAAGTTGATAAAAGTCTGAAAGTAAGAAACAGGCAACTTCACTGTAGATTGATCTGTCAAATCATCAGATTGCCTATTTATGGAGATTTGTTTTTTCTGAACATTTTCCCGATACAAGAAGATAGGAACTAACGCTAAAACCATAATCAACGCTAAGGTTTGTAAACTAGCAGCCCATCCCCAGTAATTAAACAAAATTAGCATCCCTCCACCACTGACAACTGAACCTAGAGAGTTACCCACAATTTGCACTGCATTTCCCAAACCTCTCTCATTAGGCTTGAGTAAACCTATAGCCAAAGCATCAGTAGCTATATCTTGGCTGGCAGAAAATAAACTGATTAAAGTTATACAAATCAGTAAAATGGTAAAGTTATTTTCCACACTCAGCAAAGCACAAATAGCCGTCATAGCGGCAATCAGGAGTTGAAAACAGATAATCCAAAAACGATAATGTCCCCAGCGCGTAAATCCATAGCGATCAATTAAAGGAGACCACAGAAAGTTCAGTGATATAGGAAGCGCAAGTAATTGCAACAAGCCAATTGTTTCTAAAGAAACCCCTTTTTGACGCATGAACAAAGGTAGGGCTTGGTAGAGAAACCAAAATGGCATGAACTGTGACACATACAAGCTGCCAAGTAAGCCAAATTTCTTCAAGCTTCTGATGCTGATCACGACAGTCAAAGTCCTGCTAGTTATTTGCTGGGAGGGCTGAAATTAAAAATTTACTGATACTGAACCAATCACAGTAAAAGGTTCACCGGGATAAATACCGCTAGTTCTGCCAAAAGGTACACCACTGATGTAGTCAGTATCAAAAATGTTCTTGAAATTGAGGGCAAAGCGCCAATTGTCTCGGCGGTAAAAAATAGCTGCATTAGTCAGAAAATAACTATCTAACTTAAAGCTGTTTTCGAGGTCTCCTTCACGTTCTCCGACATAGTTGAATCCCACGCCAAAGCCTAAGCCTTGCAAACTACCACGTTGGATTTCATAAGTTGTCCATAAACTAGCGTTGTGTCTTGGAACACCTATGAGTCTATTTCCCACGGAAATTGTATTATCTGCGGTGACTTCTGCATCTGTGTATCCGTAAGAGGCGATGATATTCCATCCAGGCAGAATTTGCCCGCTAATATCAAATTCTACACCTCGGCTGCGTTGTTCACCTGTGGCTACAGAAAAGCCTAGCCCTGGTAAACTAGAATCTGTTGTCGCTACATTTTGTTTGGTAATGTCAAAATAAGCCAAAGTTGCAGACAGTTTACCTTCAAGTAGTTCAGTTTTGACACCAACTTCATATCCTTCACCTTGTTCTGGTCGGAGAGGATTACCATTCACATCGAAGGTATCAATATTGGGAGTGAATGATTGGGAATAGCTGGCATAAACAGATACTTCTTTCGATGGTTGATAAACGACCCCCAAACGGGGAGTAAAAGCATCATCGAATTGACTAACGTCAGGACCTGGATAGAAAAGTGATGATTGATTGGTGGTGTTTTGACTGACAGTTTCGTAGCGTATACCCGCCAGTAATTTGAGATTATCAAAAAAGGCTATTTGATCTTGCAAATAAATTCCTAATCTATCTGTTGTAGTTTTCCTGTCTATCAGCACAACATCCAAAGGATTTCGCGGAGTCCCGTAGACTGGGTTGAAAACATTTAACTGCGATGGAGTAAAGAAATCAGATAAAGCAAAGGTGCTAGAGTTGGTGCGATTCAAATCCAGACCAAACAAGAGGGTGTGTTTGATGCCACCTGTAGTAAATTTTCCTACAACATTTGATTGTAAAGAGTAATCATCAGCATAAAAATCATCAAGAGCAGATACACGACTAACCGTACCTGTAGCTTCATCAAAGCCAGTGGTAATTGTTAATTTATCACTGTAGAACCGAGAATTGGCGTAGCGAAAATCATTGCGTATTTTCCAATTATCATTAAAACGATGTTCTAGAGAGTATCTGGCTGTGATAAATGTCCGATCAATATAATCATCGGGTTCATTAAGAGTGCGATCGCGTGGAACATCAAGGACGCGATCGCCCGAAGCCACTAAACCACCATCATAAGGTCTGACACGGTTAGAATACTGCGCTTCAAAGGTGAAATCTGTATTCTTACCCTTCCAAGCCACAACAGGTGCAATAAAAAATTCTTCAAAGTTTTGGTCAAAGCCGCGAAAACTCTCATTATTGAGATAAGAGAGATTCAGCCGATACAACAGGCTTTTGTCATCGTTCAAAGGTCCAGAAATATCAATCCGAGGTTTTACCAAATTATAGTTTCCCGCCTGAATTTCGGCTTCGTAAAAAGGTTCTGCTAACGGCTGTTTAGTAACAGCGTTAATCACCCCGCCTGGTTGAATCTCTCCATATAAAATAGAGGCTGGACCTTTGAGGACTTCAATACGCTCTAAACCTGCTATGTCTGGCACTTCTGCAAAAGAGTATTGTCTGAAGCCATTGATTAACAACGGTGCTTTATCAAAACCACGAATTGTATATCTCGCTTCTGTATTGGTATCAAACCCGCCAGGAATGACGTTACTAACATTTCTTAATGCTTCATCTATTCTAACCACCTGTTGATCTTGAATCACCTTCTGGGGAATCACCTGAATAGACTGTGGTGTATCCCGAAGCGGAGTGTCAGTCCTCGTCCCAGTAGTAGCGTTGAGTGGATTATAGCCATCATTGCGATCGCCTGTCACCACTAGTTCTATTGGCTCATTACTCTCAGGTGATGGTGGTTGGGGTGTTGCTTCTGCTTCTGGTTGCTGTGCTGGTGTTGTTGTTTCTACTTCTGGTCGTTGTGCTGGTGTTGTTGTTTCTACTTTTGGTTGTTGCGCTGGTGACGGTACTGATGCATTTGCCGTTAAGCCAAAAATTAAACCCTCATCACTATCAAACAATTCAACTTGCGGTAAACTCCCTTCACCCTTGACTGTCACCAAGATAGTATTGGCATTTTGGTTAGTCACCGTAATTTCTGCAATCCCTACTGCTGGTTTTTCCTGGCGAAATGTATCACCACTAGGTAAACGCAGTTGAGCATTGCTAATCTCTGCAATGAATGTATTCCCTTCACTTTTCGGCTGAACTTGTAATTGCTCACCGAGAGAAGTCTGTAAAATTATCTCTATACCCTTATTAGTGGAATTGACTTGTACTTTGGTAATCGTTACGGTCTGCTGTGAATCTGCTTGACTGAGTACAGATGGTCGCTTTAGTTGGAAAATATGCCTTCTGTGCCCCAGTTCTGTGTGCTTACTGATATCCTCTCCTTGAGCAGGATGTACCATCAACATCACAACTGAGACTGTGAACAACAAGCTCTGCACGAATTGCTCTGGTTTCATTATTCTTTTTATCATCGTGTCATGGAATTTTGATTAATGAAATACTTTTCTTACAATTAAGTGAAATTAACCAGCATTCACTTTGTAATTTAAATCATTTAACTCCAAAAAATATATTACAAATCTCACATTATAGCTATTTGATAATTCCTGTCAACTTAAATTTAAGTCAATACCTGACGCTATTCGAAACTAAATAGAAAATATCTTAGTTTTTTGTATTTAATTATACTAAATATTTTTGCATTAATCCAACTAAGGCTTATTGTCCGTAGTTAATATTTTCAGTAATAAGTAAATTGAAGTTAAATATAATATATGTACAAATAAAGTAATTACAGCATTTTCATGCGGTAATTCGGACTGAGTTGTATTTAATACTAGTATTTTCTTCGATTTATTAATAAGTAAAACTAATTATTTAACTGAAGATAATACGATTATTGTATGTAAAAGGACTTGCTAAATGATAGTAATTTCTATTAAATGAGAGTTAAGCTAATCAAGAATAACTTGCAATATACTGTATCAAATTCGATATGAGGCAATACCAGAGCTTATTCCCATTGAGATAAGGCAAGAAAAACTATTTTGACTGGAATCAAAGTCAAATTCCCTTCTGCTAAAGCTTCCTGTTCTGCATCCCAGTTCTCAAGGTGTAATATGTGTCAATCAATAGACAGCCGACAAGAAAATTCCTCTAATTTTTCTCCAGTTGAGTCTAGCTACCAGAACACTTGCAGTGTGATGAATACCCTAAAATCTATACTTCTGAACCTTAGTATCCCGGAAGAATTCATTAGGGAAGATACATTACTGCACAAGGATTTACAACTTGATTCTGTAGAGGTAGTAGAAATAGCCTTGGGATTAAAACGGACACTGGGTGTGAATGTGAAGCTAGAGTCTCGGCAAGATATGACATTAGCGCAAGTATGCAATACAGTTAAAGAAGCGATCGCTCAAAATATCACCAACCATGTTACACCAACATATTAAAGGGTTGGGTTTAGATATTACTCCCATTCACAGAATTGCCAGACTAGTTGATAGATATGACAGTGAGACCTTAAATCTGTTATTCACTGCTAACGAGATCGACCATTGCCAATCGGCAAACAACTATCATCAGTGTTATGCAATCTGCTTCGCCACAAAAGAAGCTGTAGGCAAAGCTCTAGGTACTGGATTAGTCAGTATTGATTGGAATGAAATTGAAGCTGAAATCATACCTTACAAGGTAATCATTCATCTGTATGACAAAGCAAGCTATCAGGCAAAAAAACGTAATATTCAACAATGGTTAGCTAATTGGTGCGATTGGGATCAACACATATTAGTGCAAGTCATAGCTATGTAAGAAAGTAGGTGCGAGAAGAATCAATCATCAATAACAAATGACAAATGACAATGTATTCAATGTTGCAGCTTACTTTATAGAAAGTAACTTGACCCAGGGACGGAGCGAGAAAATCGCCTTTTATTATCAAAATCAAATATATACTTATGGACAAGTTAGCAGTTTTGTGCGCCGTAGTGCCAGATTACTCGCCAATCTAGGAATAGAGCAGGAAAACCGCATAGCCATTTTATTATCAGATTCTCCAGAGTTTGTCTTTGCCTTTTGGGGTGCAATTTGGTTAGGAGCAGTACCAGTTCCTATTAATACGACTTGTAGCTTAGATGAGATTCAATATATTCTGCAAGATTCTCGCGCCAAACTCTTATTAACTACCCAAGAGTGGCAAGAAAAACTAGCTCCCATCCAATCAAAATATTTACGTCATATACTTTTAAAAGATGGGGAGTCAGCCTATCTTTCGCTATTAAACCAAGAGGATGAACTACTACCTTGTGCGGAAACTTCACCCGATGAACCAGCTTTCTGGCTATACACATCTGGTAGTACAGGTCGCCCTAAAGGAGTGATTCACCTACATCAAAGTATGATGGTTTGTGCAGAAAAGTATGGTAGAGCAACTCTAGGTTTGTGCCAAGATGACATCACCTATTCAGTGGCTAAAATGCCTTTTGCCTATGGCTTGGGCAATACCTTATATATGCCAATGGCAGTAGGTGCAGCTAGTGTTTTATCTGATGCGAGTAACGGCTTCGACATAATTGTAGATATTCAGCGTTATCGACCGACAATTTTGTTTGGTATACCGAGTGTTTACGCAGGTATTTTGGCTCTCGCGGAAATTGCACCTTTGGATGTATCTTCTTTGCGGTTGTGTGCATCTGCGGCAGAACAATTACCAAAAAGTATTTGGCAGCAATGGCTGGAGACATACAACCATGAAATTTGCGAAGGAATTGGTACTACTGAGTTTCTGCATATATTTCTCTCCAATCAAATAGGAAAGTGCAAACCAGGAAGTTCTGGTCGTCCCATTCCTGGTTATGATGTGCAAATTCTTAATGACGATGGTGTACCTTGTCCACCAGGTGAAATTGGTAATCTCCAAGTCAGAGGAGAAAGCCTGATGTTGGGTTATTGGAAGCGATTGCAACAAACTCGTAAAGCAATTTACGGTGACACAATGCGAACTGGAGATAAATATCTGCGGGATGCTGATGGTTATTTCTACTTTATGGGGCGCAATGATGACCTGTTTAAAGTCAATGGACAGTGGATATCACCAATGGAAATTGAGGATATATTACATCAACATCCTCAAATTCTGGAGGTAGCTGTTGTAGCTGAATCTAGTAGCGAAGAACAGTTAACTCAAATTGTGGCTTATATCAGTCTCAAGCCAGGACAAGCGGCTACACCAGAAATGGAAATGAATATTCGGAAATTCGCTAAACAACAATTGCCGCATTTTAAAGCACCCAAAACAGTTTACTTTGTAGAAAAATTACCCCGCACTTCCACCGGAAAAATTCACCGCAAATTATTAAGTAAGGATTCAAGTTTACGTGTAAGTATAAGTTTATAAATAATTTCCTTACAGAGGTAGAATGATGGTGACAGAGTTTCATACGGCAATCAAATATAAGCGGAAATTTATTCCTGGGGAGAGGAATCATATTGTAGTTTTGCAGAATTTTCTGCAAGCTGGTATCTTGGATAATTATGTTTTGTATGAGGGGAAAAATGAAGTTAGAATTGCTGGTAATGAATTAGCAAAAGTATCAGTTTCTCAAGATTTGGTTTCTCTTAAAGGTGTCGGTAAATCTTACTCAGAGCCAGCAAGTGAGCCATTTAAACAAATAGAAAAAATGTTGGCGACATTGCCAATTGAAGATTGGACGGCTTATGGCTATGTTGCTTTTGATATGGCTCGATTCTATTCGGATTATTCTAAATCAATACAGCAAGATAGCCTGTATTTTTTAATTCCAGAGATTGAACTAATATTTACAAATGAAGGAGTGTGCATCAGGAGTACAAAGTCTCTAGAACAGGTAGAAGAAATTTTGCTTTCAGATGCTCAATTACCAGATTATCAAGCTGCTGATTTGAGATTAGATTTTGGCGATCGCACAAATTATGAGCAAAAAATTACCCAGTTAATCGCGGCAATTCAAAAAGACGAATTACAAAAAGCGATCATCTCTCGCCCTGTGAAAATTCCTGGTAATTTAGATATATTGGGAACATATATAGTCGGTTCCAGAGCTAATAATTCCGCACGCTCCTACTGTTTAAATATCGGAGATGTCCGCGCAGTTGGCTTTAGTCCTGAAACTCTCATGGAAGTTTACGAAGATAGTTTCATTGTGACTAATCCTCTAGCGGGGACTCGCCCACGCAGTCAACATCAAGCAGAAGATTTACAACTAACCCATGAGCTATTTACTGATGCCAAAGAAGTCAAAGAACACGCTCTTTCTATTTGGTTAGCGCAAAGTGAAATTGCTTCCCTGTGTTTAGCAGGTAGTATTCAAGTCTTCAATTTCATGGAGGTGAAAAAATATCGGTGCGTGCAGCATTTATCATCGAGAGTTGGTGGACAACTACAACCAGGAAAAACCCTGTGGGATGCTTTGAAAGTTTTGTTCCCAGGAATTACCGTTTCGGGAATTGATAAACAACAAGCCCTGAAATGGATTGACCGTTTAGAAGACGAACCGAGAGGAATTTATGCTGGGGGTATTGGCTGGGTAAGTAGTAACGGTACAGGAGATTTAGCGATCGCTATTCGCTCTGTTTACCAGTATGGCAATCATATTTACTTAAATGCTGGTGCTGGCATCGTTGCGGAATCTGTACCAGAAAAAGAGTATATCGAGTCTGTCAACAAGATGAATACCATGCTGACTAATTTAGTGTTGGAAGCTGAGGAAAGATAATGGCATCAACCTGTATAGATACACTGACTATGCCTGATACCTCAAATATCATTGGTTATGGCATGGAAATAGTTGCGACTGTTGAGATTGCAACCCTCATAGAACAAACCCAGGGAAATTTTACTATGCAGTATTTCACAGCCAGTGAACGGAGTATTACGAAATCTGGGATTCAACATTTTGCAGGTCGTTTCTGTGCCAAAAAAGCCATCTTCAAAGCCTTGGGGATGGAATTAAATCAACAGATTTGTTGGTGGGAGATGGAAGTGCAGCGACTACCCACAGGTGAGCCATCAGTAGTATTGCATGGTCAATGTCAGCAAATTGCTAACCGTTTAGGAATTACTAAGTGGTTGTTGAGTATTACTCATGTATCTGATTATGCCGCAGCCAGTGCGATCGCTCTTTTGTAATTTATCTCACGCATTCAACAAAGTCGTTCGCGTCTTTGAAGGAGAAGAGTAGGTACAAAGGTTATGATGAATGATTCTATCGGTATTCGCTCACTTGCAATCAGCTTTGGTGGCATTATCCGCACAAATGATTATTGGCTAGAGAATTTTCCGGAATTAATTCCCCAGGAAAAGCCGAAAAGGGTAAGAATATCTCACTCTAGGGAATTTACTTCTGGTCAAAACGTCCTTGATATTTGGTCGCAAGCTGTCGCACCATATTTATCAGATCCATTTCGGGGTAATGTTGAACGTCGGGTAGTTGATATCGATGAATCTTCCTTAACCCTAGAATATCGAGCGGCAAAAGATGCATTGAACGCTGCACAAATCTCTCCCCAAGAGGTGGATTTGATGATTGTGGCTTCTCTATTTCCGCAACAGCTTGGACATGGTAATGCTGTTTACCTGGCTCAGAAATTAGGATTAAACTGTCCAGCTTGGAATTTAGAATCAACCTGTTCTAGTGCCTTGGTAGCATTGCAAAACGCTCATGCACTCATCCAAACGGGAGCATATCGCAATGTCTTAGTTGTTGTATCTCACACTGCTTCTCAAACAGTAGACGACGCAGATAGCCTTGCATGGTCGATGGGTGATGCTGCTGGAGCCTTTATAGTAGATAGACTGAAACCAAATCAAGGCATCTTAGCCAGTAAAATTGTCAGTACAGCTGCAACCTGTGGTGCTTATGTGCATGAACTGGTAACAGATGCTCAAGGACAGCCTCAAATCAGGACTCGTACAGGTGAGAATGTCAGTACACTAGCCGAAACCTCTGTAGATTTTGTGCGTACCTGCTGCGAAGGTGTGGCTGCTGCTGCTGGTTTAACTTTGGCTGATATTGATTTCTTTGCGTTCAATACTCCCACTGCTTGGTATACCAGTGTTTGTACGCAAGCATTAGGTATCAATGCAGCAAAAACTATCAACCTTTATCCACGATATGCAAATATTGGCTCGGTAATGGCGATCGCTAATTTATATCATGCTGCCCATGAGTGTAAAATTAGCGAAAATAGCTTAGTGTTAGTTTATACTAAAGGAGCATCCGCCACTGCTGCCGCAACTATCATGCGCTGGGGTGATGTCGCACTGGGTTCTGTTCCTACGTCTCCTCTCAGCCTGACTCAAGAACCAGAAAAAATTCATCTCGCAGAGATACAAAAAAGCAGCATTTCCAGAGAAAAACTTTTGGCTGCTTCTTTACAACAACAACGGCAAATGCTGGAAACCTATTTATTGGAATGGTTGAGTCATTCATTACAGATTCCTATATCGCAAATTAATCAAGACCAACCTTTAACTTTATTGCTTGGTTCACTGATGGGTTTCTTATTCAAAACTCAAATCGAAAATGACTTAAAAGTGCAAGTTCCTATAGAGAAATTCTTTGGTGAAAATAATCTCAATCATTTAATTGAAATGTTGCTCAATCAGTTAGCCTTAACCAAAGTTTTAGCATCTACGTCACTAGTTAATACTGATACAGAAGAAAGAGAACAATTGACTCTTTAACATTTAAAACTTACACAAAATATCTCTCGAACTCCCATCCATCGAGCCTCTGCGTGACGGCAGTCGCTACAACGGGGGGAAAATACGCAACGCGCTGCCTCCTCTGGTTGAAAAAAATTACAATATAAATCCCTATGAATTTACATTCACTTTTAACCGACTTGTCCCATCGAGGCGTAAAACTATCTGCTAATGGCAACTCTCTAGATATTGATGCACCAAAGGGAGTCATTACCCCAGAATTACGTGATTCATTAGCGAAACATAAAGCCGAATTACTAACATTACTCCAACAAAACGGCACAAGTACCACCTCTCTACCCAAAATTGAGCCAGCACCAGAGTCCCGTTATGAGCCTTTCCCTCTGACTGATATGCAGTATGCCTTTTGGGTAGGACGTAGTGGCGTACTGGAACTAGGGAATGTAGCTAATCACGGTTATTACGAAATTGAATGTAAATATCTACACATAGAACAGTTGAATGTGGCGCTGCAAAAAGTCATAGAGCGTCACGATATGCTCAGGGCGATAGTCTTGCCAAACGGACAGCAGCAAGTTTTAAAGCAAGTACCCTTTTATACAATAGAAACTTTAGATTTAAGAGACAAAACTGAAGACATTGCCAATGCAGAACTAGATGCAGTGCGTCAGCGAATGTCCCATCAGGTGATTCCGAGCGATCGCTGGCCTTTATTTGAGTTTAGAGTCACACGTTTGGCAGAAGAGAGTTTTCGGTTACACGTCAGTTTTGACTTGCAAATATTTGATGCGTGGAGTCTGTTTCGGTTATTTGACGAATGGTTTCAACTTTATCAGCATCCAGAGGAGCTATTACCACCCTTAGAAATTTCCTTCCGGGACTATGTTTTAGCAGAGCAAAGCATAGAACAAACAGAATTATATAAGCGATCGCAAGCCTATTGGTTTAATCGTCTAGACGAGTTATCACCAGCCCCAGATTTACCACTGGCTAAAAGTCCCAAGGAAATCAAACACCACCAAAACAAGCGTTATGAAGGACGGTTAGAACCAACACAATGGCAGCAGTTAAAGCAACGTGCGGCAAATGCTGGGTTAACTCCCTCTGGGGTTTTACTGGCTGCTTTTACGGAAATATTGACTCTGTGGAGTAAAAGCCCCCGGTTTACCCTAAATCTTGCCTTATTTAACCGCTTACCGTTGCATCCCCAAGTTAACGATATTTTAGGGGACTTTACCTCTGTCACCTTATTAACTGTAGATAATTCTCAGCCCGAAGCATTTAGAGAGCGATCGCGCCGTCTGCAACAACAACTATTGCAAGATTTAGAACATCGCTACATCAGTGGTGTGCGCGTCACGCGGGAACTAGCGCGCAGACAAGGAACAGCACCCAGTGCCATGCCAATTGTCTTTACTAGCACCCTTGGCTTTAGTTCCCTGGGACAAGAAACCTTAACTTTTAGCCATTTTGGTGACTTAGTTTATGGTATCAGTCAGGCTTCTCAGGCTTGGATGGATATTCAAGTTTGGGAAGAAAAGGAAACTTTGACTTGCAACTGGGATGTGGTGGAAGAACTTTTCCCGACAGGCTTAATTAGCGATATGTTTGAGGCTTATTTTAGTTTACTCAAACAACTAGCTACTTCCGAATCAGCTTGGTTGAACACTAATAGACAACTAATTCCTCCCCTACAATTAGCGCAACGCGATCGCATTAATGCCACAACCGTACCCACTCCCGACGCAATGCTGCACACAATGTTTGCCCAGCAAGCACAGCAGCGCAAAACAGCACCAGCAATCATTTCCTCCCAATGCACCTTAACTTACCAAGAGTTATACACACTCTCTAATCAACTAGGTCATCGACTGCAACGACTAGGGGCTACTCCTAACCAATTGATTGGTGTAGTCATGGATAAGGGCTGGGAGCAAATTGTGGCTGTTATGGGGATTTTAGCCTCTGGTGCGGCGTATGTGCCCATAGATCCAAACTTGCCACAACAACGCCGAGATTATCTGTTAGCAAACAGTGAAGTGAAGATTGTTCTTACCCAATCTTGGTTGGATGAGAAATTAGATTGGCTGTCAGGAATTCAACGTCTATGTATAAATACTCAAGAACTAGCAAAAGAAAGTCACGAACCGCTACAATCAGCACAAACACCTGATGATTTAGCCTACGTTATTTACACCTCTGGTTCTACAGGCTTACCTAAAGGGGTAATGATTAGCGATCGCAATGTTGTTAACGTCGTTATCCACACTAACCAACGCTTCAATATTGGTTGCCAAGATAGAATTTTAGCAGTGACGGCGTTAAACCATGACTTGTCTGTATATGACATTTTTGGTTTGTTGTGTGCAGGTGGCGCAATTGTGATCCCTGATGCTTGTGGTGTGAAAGACCCGGCGCACTGGGCAGAGTTGATGGTGCGGGAGAAAGTGACGCTGTGGAATTCCGTCCCCGCTATGATGCAAATGTTGGTGGAATATGCCGAGAGTCAATCTGTAGTCATCCCTGCAAGCTTGCGTTTGGTAATCATGGGTGGTGATTGGTTGCCGGTGTCTCTCCCTGAACGCCTGAGAATTTTAGTACCAAAAGTAGAAATATTGAGTATTGGCGGTCCTACAGAAACCACTATTTGGAATATTGGTTATTTAATTACAGAGGTTGACCCGAATTGGAAGAGTATTCCCTATGGACAACCGATGGCTAATGCCAAATACTACATTTTGAATGAAGCTTTAGAAGATTGTCCCGTTTGGGTTCCTGGTCAAATGTATTGTGCTTCTGTGCAGGTGGCTCAAGGTTATTGGCGTGATGCTGAAAAAACGGCGGCTAAATTCATTACCCATCCTCGCACCCAAGAACGTATTTACTGCACAGGCGACCTTGGTCGTTATTTACCCGATGGCAACATTGAATTTTTAGGCAGGGCAGATTTCCAGGTCAAAATCAGGGGTTATCGCATCGAATTAGGTGAGATTGAAGCCGCTATCAAACAGCATCCAGGGGTAAAAGAGGCGATCGCTGTTACAATTCCAGGTGTCGAACAATCTCATCAACAAATTATTGCCTGCATAGTGCCGAATCAACAGCAAGCAGAAACGCTGTTTGAACTCGAAAGGGTAGATAGTGGCGAGACACAACAGTTATGGCAGAATTTAGTTAAAAAGGGCGCGAAAATAGCTCAACAAAACTTGGATGCTGTGAAACCAGAAGTCTTCGCTGCTTTTTGGCAACAATATCTAGACCCACTTTATACCTACGCTGTGAGTATTGCCTTTCATCAGTTTGGCGTTTATACCCAACTCCATGAGGGGTACTCTCTGGATGAATTGATGCAGCGAGGTCAAATTAAACCCCGCTATCGTCAATGGCTGAGTCGCGCTTTATCTTTCTTGGTAGATTTGGGATGGTTAGAAGTACGTAGTGACAAGTTTATTAATACTCGACTTCTACCTAATAGTTTCCCTACAGAATTGTTAGCCAAGATTCTATCAGAAGCCGCGCCCATTCTCGACTACAACCAAAATACAGTCCAATTATTGGTTAATTCGGCGAGAAATTTGGCAGCGATTCTCACCGAAAATATTCACTCGGCTCAAATTATTGCTACAGATGAAATTCCCGCCCTGTATCGCAAAGAATTTCAAGCGGGTAGTTTAGTCATTCGGGAAATTTTACATCACCTTGCCCAGTCTTGGGACTCAAAAACTAACTTGCGAATTTTAGAAATTGGGGCGGGAACTGGTGCTGTGACTAGGGAAATATTGCCAGTTTTACCACCAGAAAAAACCACCTATGTTTATACAGATATTTCTCAGTATTTCTTACAGTTAGGACAGCAAGATTTTGGTCACTATCCTTTCTTAGAAACTGCTTTATTCAACTTAGAACAGTCGCCCCAAGAGCAAGGCTATGAACTCCACAGTTTTGATGTGATTATCGCTGGTGGTGTAATTCATGCTACCCGTGATATTAAAGAATCTTTGGATAATATGCGATCGCTCTTAGCCCCTAATGGTTTGTTACTGTTTGTCGAACCAACAAAACTACACCCATTTTGGGAGCTATTTATGGGATTGCAGCAAGGTTTTGACCGCTTTGAAGATACTTCATTACGGTCTCATCCGCTCCTGTCGCCAAAACAATGGCAAGAAGTGTTAATAGCACAAGGATTCACAGATTGCACAGTATTTAATCAGCCAGGCTCGATTGCTGACTTTTTGGCAGTTTATACTTTTATGGCGCGGGGTTCTGCATCTGTACAGAAGTTTAAAAAGCAAGAAATCAGGAGCTTTTTACAGCAAAAATTGCCTGATTACATGATTCCTAGCGAATTTATGCTGCTAGATGCTCTGCCACTGACAGCAAATGGTAAAGTCAATCGCCAAAATCTGCGATCTGCCTTTGGTGGCAACGCTTCGCTATCGCAATGCAAAACCAACTACGTCACACCACAAACAGAAACTGAGCAAATCATAGCCAGTATTTGGCAAGAGGTGCTACGAGTGGAGAAAGTTGGTATAAACGATAAGTTTTTTGAATTAGGGGGAGATTCTTTACAAGCAACGCAGGTTATCGCTCGAATGCGCGAGAAATTCCCAGTTAATTTACCTGTGCAGAATTTACTGCAAGCACCAACTTTATCTAGCTTGGCAAAGTCAATTGACGAAATTCAGCAAACAACGCAAAAACTCCAAGCCCCAATTCATGAAGCATTAGATAATCGCGTGGAGGTTGAACTATGAAATTAATTTCAGAGTTTTTATCTGAATTGAGTAATTTAGACATCAGGCTGTGGTTAGATGGCGTTAACGGAGTTCCTCCCCAGGAGGCTCGCCTGCGCTGTAACGCTCCCAAAGAAATACTCACAGCAGAGTTACAAGCTGAGATAGCTGTACGTAAAGCAGAAATTATCCAATTTCTTAACACTAGTTCTACTCAAGAAACAATCAAAGCAGTTCCCCGCAATCAACATTTACCTTTGTCTTTTGGGCAGCAAGGACTATGGTTTATCGACCAATTAGCAGGTGGTAGTACGGCTTACAATCAATTATTTGCCATTAAGTTGCAAGGTGTAGTAGAAGTACCCATTCTTGAGCAAGCACTGACGGAAATAATTAGACGGCACGAAATTCTCCGCACTACATTTAAAACTAGTAATGGGCAAGCCTTCCAAGCAATAGCCCCTAAACCAAATTTTACCCTAGCAGTAGAAACCCTACAATGGCAAGAACTCCAGCCGTTTGGTGTGGCTCAATCCCAGCGTCCTTTTAACTTGGCAGAGGGTTCATTACTGCGAGTTACTTTAGCGAAACTTGCACCAGAAGAATATGTATTACTGTTTGTCATTCATCATGCGATCGCTGATGCTTGGTCAAGTAAAATTTTCATCCAAGAACTAGCCGCAATCTATGAGGCTTTCGCTTTCGGTAAACCTTCACCCTTACCAGAGTTACCCATTCAGTATGCTGATTTTGCTGATTGGCAGCATCACAAGTTGCAACAATTATTACCAGAACAACTCCGCTACTGGGAACAGAAACTTAGTGATACACCACCTGTATTACAATTACCCAGTCGCCCAAGATTAGCGGTGCAAAGTTTCCGGGGAGATATCATTACCCTAGAACTCAACCAAGACTTAACTACCAAGCTCAAACAACTCAGTCAGCAGTCAGGGGTAACTTTATTTATGACCCTGCTGGCGGCATTTAATACACTACTATACCGATATACCAACCAGGATGATATCTGTGTCGGGACGACTATTGCTAATCGTCACAGCCGCGAATTAGAATCACTCATTGGTTATTTTCTTAACACTCTGGTGATGCGTACCGACTTATCGGGGAATCCGACTTTTCGGGAGTTGTTACAGCGAGTTCAGAATGTCGCTTGGGAAGCATACAATCACCAAGATTTACCCTTCGGTCAGTTAGTAGCAAAATTACAGCCAACGCGGGATTTATCTCATACACCATTGTTTCAGGTGATGTTTGTCCTCGAAAATGCACCCAAACAAGAGGTACAGCTTTCAGGACTTACCCTCAGCTTCTTGGAAATACCATTAGTAACGGCTAAGTTTGATTTATCTGTGTCAATGCGGGAGACTGAACAGGGGTTGTTAGCGAAGTTTGAATATAATACAGACTTGTTTGATGCAGACGCAATTACCCGAATGGCAGGACATTTCCAGACTTTACTCTGGGGAATTGTGAATAATCAAGAAAAGTCTATCTCGGAATTACCCTTGTTGACTGAAGCAGAACGCTATCAGTTACTAGTAGAGTGGAACAATACTCAAGCTGAATATCCTCAAACTTGTCTGCATCAATTATTTGAGGCGCAGGTAGAACAAATACCTGATGCTGTTGCGGTAGTATTCGGCGAGGAAAAATTAACTTACAAAGAGTTAAACACCCGTGTAAATCAACTAGCACATTATTTACAGACATTGGGTGTCAAACCAGATGTACCAGTGGCTATCTGTTTTGAGCGTTCTTTAGAAATGATTGTGGGGTTATTGGGGATTCTCAAGGCTAGTGGTGCATACATACCACTTGATCCCACATACCCAAAAGAGCGTTTAACTCAGATGTTATCTGATTCCCAGACATCGTTATTGTTGACAACTGACAATTTAGCGATCGCCTTACCTGAGCATCCATTAAATGTAGTTTATTTAGACACAAACTGGTCAATTATTGCCCAACAAAGTCTAGAAAATCCGGTGACTGAAGCCACACCAAAAAATCTGGCTTATGTCATCTACACATCCGGTTCCACAGGTCAACCCAAAGGCGTGGCTTGCACACATCAAGGGGTGACTAATTTACTGGCAGATTTTCAAATTAAACAGCCACTTGCTCAGGGTAATAGATGTAGTTTATGGACGAGCATTAGTTTTGATGTCTCAGTTTATGAAATTTTTTCAGCTTTATTGGTGGGGGGAGAACTACATCTCACCTCAGAAAGTATGCGCTATGAAGCAATCACATTATTTGAGTGGTTGCAGTCACAGCAGATTCATAGTGCTTACATTCCTCCTTTCATGCTGAAAGATTTAGCTGATTGGTTGCAGAAAAAACCCCGTAAGCTGGCTTTAAAAAGATTACTTGTGGGAGTAGAACCCATTGCCGAACAGTTACTGCAATCTATCAGTCAACTAGTTCCTGGTTTGCAGATTATCAATGGTTATGGTCCATCAGAAGCTACCATCTGCGCCACTTTGTATACTGTTTCATCTCCATCGACTTGTCACCAAAATACACCCATAGGCAGACCAGTACAAAATACAGAAATTTACTTGCTGGATGCTTATCTCCAACCTGTGCCATTAAATGTACCAGGTGAATTGTATATTGGCAGTGTTGGTTTAGCATCAGGCTACCTTAACAACTCATTATTGACCGCCCAAAAGTTTATTTCCAACCCCTTTAAAGATACAATTTCTGGATGTTGCGACTCTCGCCTTTACAAAACTGGAGACTTAGGACGCTATTTAAGTGATGGTAATATTGAGTTTCTAGGGCGAATCGACAATCAGGTAAAACTGCGTGGTCTCCGCATCGAACTAGGCGAAATTGAAGCAGTTTTGAGTAAGCATCCACAAGTGCGACAAGTAGTGGTTATCCTGCGTGAAGATACAGATTTTCCGCGCTTGGTAGCTTACATTGTGCCGCACAAACAGGCGCAAAATCTCGTAGGTGAACTACGGAACTTTCTAACAGCACATTTGCCTAATTATATGGTGCCATCGGCTTTTCTCATACTAGAGGCATTGCCGCTTTTTCCTAATGGTAAGGTGAACAAGCAAGGTTTACCAGCCCCCGACACAAGTAGACCTGAATTAGACAAAGCATTTGTCGCACCGCGCACTTCTGCCGAAATTACGCTTTGTGAAATCTGGGCGGAATTTCTCAATGTGACACAAGTGGGTATCAATGATAACTTTTTTGAGTTAGGCGGGGATTCAATTATTGCTATTCAAATCATCGCCAAAGCTAACCAAGCTGGTTTAAAACTGACAACGAAACAATTATTTCAGCATCAAACTATCGCTCAGTTAGCAAATGTAGCAGTTCTAAAACAGACAATCCAAATCGAACAAGGACTCATTACAGGTGCAGTATCTTTAACACCTATTCAACATTGGTTTTTTGAGCAAAATTTCTTAAATCCCCATCACTGGAACCAGACAATCGCGCTGGAAATGCCCCAAGCTCTAGATTTAGACTTATTAGAGCAGGCATTACAACATTTATTATTGCATCATGATGCCTTGCGGTTACGGTTTGAAAAAACAGAATTTGGTTGGCAACAAATTCTCGTCGGTAGTGATATAACAGCCGCATTAGCACGCTTTGATTTCTCAAGACTGCCAAAAATAGAGCAAGAACAAGCTTTTCAAGACAGCACCGCCGAATTACAAACTAGTCTGAACCTATCAGATGGATCAATAGTACGATTTGCTGTCTACGACTTTGGGACGGAACAACCACGCCGCTTGTTACTTATCATCCATCATTTAGCCGTAGATACTTTCTCTTGGCGAGTTTTACTAGAAGATTTGCAAACAGCCTATCAACAGCTAAACCAAGGAAAAAATCTGGAGTTACCAGCCAAAACAAATTCTTTTAAATATTGGTCAGAACATCTGCATGAGTATGCCCAATCTGTTAATCTGCAAAAAGAAAGAGATTACTGGTTAACCCAGTGCCAACAGCAGACACTACCAGTAGATTTTCCTGATGGTGAGAATATAGTAGCTTCCCAGAGAAATATTGCGATCGCCCTCAGCCTAGAACAAACCCAAGCCTTACTCCAAAAAGTACCGCAAGCTTATAACACCCAAATCAATGATGTGTTACTCACAGCATTGGTACAAGCTTTTGCCCAATGGACAGGTACAGGCTCTTTATTAATAGCATTGGAAAGTCATGGACGAGAAGAAATTTTTGCAGATTTAGATTTATCGCGCACGGTTGGCTGGTTTACATCTATCTTTCCCGTACTTTTGGATTTAGGAAAAACTACTCATCCTGGAGAAGCCTTAAAAACAATTAAAGAGCAACTACGAGCTATTCCTGATGGCGGAATTGGTTACGGTATTCTGCGTTATTTGAATCAGGATAATGGATTACAAAATTATCCAGAGCCGGAAGTCGTCTTCAATTATTTAGGACAATTTGACCAGACATTTTCTAACTCGTCGCTATTTCGACTTGTGCAGAACTCCAGTGGATTAATGAGCAGTCCTCACAACAAAAGAAGTAGCTTATTAGAAATCAACGGCTTAGTAGTTAATAATCAACTGCAATTTGATTGGACATTTAGCGAAAATATCCATCGGTATTCTACTATCGAAAATTTAGCGCAAGAGTTTGTCAAAGCATTAACAGGAATTATTACTCATTGCCAATCTACTCAAGAAAAAAATTACACACCTTCTGATTTCCCAGAATTAGATTTAAGTCAAAAAGGGCTAGATAATTTCTTGGCAAAACTCAATCGTAAAGGTAAATCAAAAGTAATATGAATACAGAAAATGTAGAAGATATTTACGAACTTTCTCCCCTACAGCACGGAATTCTGTTTCACTGTGTCTATGGTTCGGAAGTGACACTTTATTTTTCCCAATTAGGCTTTACGTTTAAGGTGCGTGATAGTTTAAATTTTTCTGCTTTTGAACGTGCTTGGCAAGAAGTCGTAGCTCGACATACCATGTTGCGTACTGGCTTCTATTGGGAAGATATAGACAAACCTCTACAAGTTGTATATCGCCAAGTTAAATTACCCATAAACCAATATGATTTGCGAGGAATAGAAGCAACAGAACAACAAAAACTTTTCGATGATTTTTTAGTCAAAGATAGAGAGCAAGGCTTTGATTTCTCTCAAGCTCCTTTAATGCGAGTAACTCTAATTCATTTTGATGAGCATACTTATAAGTTTGTCTGGAGCTCACACATGATTATTGTAGATGGATGGTCATCACCGTTAGTAATTAAAGAAGTTATCGAATTATATACATCCTATAGTCAAGGTCAAAATATCGACTTAGGAAAAGGTAGTGTTTTTCGAGACTATATTGCTTGGTTGCGACGACAAAATTCATCAAAAGCTGAGATTTTTTGGCGACGGATGCTCAAAGGATTAAAAACATCTACTCCGCTCAATAATCTGTATGTAGATAACTTATATAACCCAGAAGAAAGATATGATGAACCACAAATAAAAATATCAAAAGCAACCACAGCAAAATTACAGTCCATAGCACGACAGCATCGTCTAACTATTAACGTCATTGCTCAAGCTGTTTGGGTTCTGCTTCTCAGTCGCTACACTTGTCAAACTGAAATTGTCTATGGTTGTACTGTTTCTGGTCGTCCCGTAGATTTAAAAGGTTCTGAGTCAATGGTAGGAATGTTAATTAATACCTTACCTGTCAGAGTTAAAGTAGATCCAGAACAGTATTTATTACCTTGGTTGCAACAATTTCAAGAACAATTAGTGGAAATTCGCCAATATGAATACACCTCACTAGTAGATATTCAACGCTGGAGTGAATTAACTCCGGGTATACCTTTATTCGACAGCATTTTTGTGTTTGAAAATCAACCAGTAGATGATATTCTTCAGGAATCACCAGAGCGAGAACAGAACATAGAACTCAGCCTAAATCTTTACAAAACTAACTATTCTCTGAATTTAGTTGGTTATCCTGGCTCACAATTACGCATCGGTATTAGCTACGATTTTCGCAGTTTTGATAGTGGTACAATTAATGGCATCTTGAGACATTTTGAGATATTACTAGAAAACATCGCCAAAAATCCTGAAGTGCGCCTAAAAAACTTATCTTTACTAACAGAGCAAGCAGGAGATGTCAGCTTGATGTTAGAAAAAACAGCAACATTTAATTTTGAATTGACTGTATGTAATTAATTGATAATTCAACCACAGAGACGTAGAGTTAGAGATTTAATCAACAAGTTATGCTTTCTATTTCTTCAGATATTGACCGACGTTATCAACTTTCAGGTAAAGAGTTTTTCTCAGAGTATGTCAAGAAATCTCAGCCAGTGATTATTTCTGGTGTAATTCAAACTTGGGATGCTTTTACTAAATGGTCATTACTATATTTTCAATCACTTGCCCCTGATTTAAAAATATATGCTAAACATTTCCGCAATGGTAAAATTGAAATAGAAAATTTTACTTTTCAAGAATATGCAGATATTTTAAATATAAATGAACAGGGAGAACAGGAAATTCGACCTCCTTATTGCCATGACTTACCTTTATTAAGCTTAATTCCTGAAATTGTTAAAGATATTCAACCATTTGTTTTAGAATACTTGCCAAAATGGTATAGTTATAAGTGGTGGCGTTATTGCCAGTTTTTTATTGGTGCATCTCGGAGTTTGACACCGCTACATTTTGACTGTCTACTCACAAATAATCTATTTTTTCAAATTTCTGGGCGTAAACAATTTACTCTGTTTCTCAGAGAAGATGCTCAATATTGTTATCGATATAATTGGCGATGGTTTAAGATTGACCCCGAAAAACCAGATTTAGCGCAATACCCACTTTATCAAAATGCCAAACCTATTCAAGTAATTGTGAACCCTGGCGATATTTTATATATGCCTCCAGGTACGTTGCATCATGTGAGAAGCTGGGATAAATCCATTTCTTTTAATATCGATTGGCACACACAGCATAGTGTATTGCAAGGTCTAGCAGCAATTACTAAAGGTATGCCATTAAAGAATGTTTACTACAACTTTTTATTGGCACTAGGATTAATTGTTAAAGTTCCACCACAAGTAATATTTAGATTTTACAAAACTTATCTAAATTACGTTTCGTAACTAACAAAATTGCATCTTATTACGCACTAAGGAAAAGTAAATGAATATCTTTGAAACAAGAGAATCTAATGTCAGAAGTTATTGCAGAAGCTTTCCAACTTTATTTCACAGAGCCAAAGGTGCTTTTATCTATTCAGAATCAGGAGAAGCTTATATTGATTTTTTAGCAGGTGCAGGAGCTTTAAATTATGGACATAACAACGACTACATTAAACAAAAGGTCATAGCATACTTAGATGCTGATGCGATCGCACATGGTTTAGACTTTCATACATCTGCCAAAGAACAGTTTATCTCGAAGTTTACAGAAACAGTATTAACGCCCAAAAATTTAGATTATCGGCTTCAGTTTTGTGGACCTACAGGAACCAATGCTGTAGAAGCTGCATTGAAATTAGCCAGGAAGGTTAAACAAAGACCAGGCATATTTTCCTTCATGGGAGGCTATCATGGTATGACCTTGGGTAGCTTATCCATTAGTGGCAATCGTGATATCAAAGCTGGGGCATTTGGTACATCAAGTAATGTTACATTTATGCCCTATCCATTTGGCTTTATGGAAAGCTTTGACACGATAGAATTTATTGAGTCAGTCCTCAATGATGTCAATTCAGGAATTGAAAGACCAGCCGCCATTATATTTGAAACGGTGCAAGCAGAAGGCGGAGTAATTGTAGCACCAATAGAGTGGATGCAAAGACTGAGAAAATTGTGCGATCGCCATGATATATTATTGATTTGTGATGATATTCAAGTCGGCTGTGGTAGGACTGGTCCATTCTTTTCTTTTGAAAGAGCTAATATTATTCCTGATATGGTAGTCCTTTCAAAATCTATCGGTGGCTATGGTTTTCCTATGTCTTTGTTATTGTTGAAACCAGAGTTAGATATTTGGGAACCTGGCGAACACAATGGTACTTTTAGAGGCAATCAACTAGCCTTTGTTGGTGGTACTGCTGCCCTCGAATATCGGGAAATTGTCAATCTAGAAAAAGAAGTTAAACTTAAAGAATCCTTTTTACATAATTTCTTAATTGATAAAATAGTCTCCATTAGTGAGAAAATAAAAATACGGGGCACAGGTTTAATTTGGGGTATTGATATTTCCAACTTTGGTGATGCTAATTTAGCAAAAAAAATTACTTCCCGTTGTTTTGAATTAGGTTTAATAATTGAAAAGGCTGGCAGAAATAACACTGTCATTAAAATATTGCCACCTTTAACAATTGAAATGCCCATATTAGAACAAGGGTGTTCGATTATTAAACAAGCCTTTGATGATTGCGTAGTTTAGATAAAACTCTCATTCATTTTCCCTGCGTCTGATGCGTCTTATATCCCATCAATTATTTTGTAACAAGGTGACAGATAATGGTTGCGATTCAAACTAAACCTACAATTACATCTGAAGTTTTATTTACACAAAAAATTTATTGGTTGAATCAATTATCAGAGGAGTTACCAGAGACAAATTTAATTACAGACTATGTTAGACCTGCTATTTACTCTGGTAAGCATAAATCAGTTAGTTTCCAATTATCTGCTTATTTGTCAGAAGCTATTCTCACATTGAGCAATAATTCTCATCTATCAACATATTTGATTTTGTTGTCTGCATTCAGTGTATTGATGCAGAAATATACTGGAAATAGTGATAATATTATTGGTTGTCCTACTTACTGCTTAACAGAAGTTGATAGCAATGTAAATCAAGTCTTACCCCTACGGATTAATGTTGATAAAAATCAAACATTTAAAGATTTACTGCTACAAGTTAAAGCAACAACAATCAACGCCTATTGCCATCAAAATTATCCCGTTGATGAATTAGCACAACTCTTAAATTTACCCAATCAGCAAAATCGCTATCCTTTTTGTGACATTGTTGTTCTATTAGAAAATATTCATCAAGAAAATGACTTTACAGGTATTAATAATGATGTCACATTATCATTTCAAGTTATTGATAATTTATTATTAGGTAGAATAGATTACAATGAGCATCTGTTTAGAGAAGATGCTATTAAATGTTTAATTAAATCTTATTTGAATGTCCTGGAATGTGTGATTAACAATTATCACATGAAAATCACAGATATATCTTTTTTAAATATAGAAGAACAGCACCAGCTATTAGAAGAATTTAATTATAAAACCAAACAATATCCAATTACTCAAACAATCGATCAATTATTTGCCCAGCAAGCCCAAGTAACGCCAGAAAGAATTGCTGTTGAGTATGCAGATAGCCAGCTAACCTATCAACAATTAAATGCCAAAGCGAACCAATTAGCTAGATTCCTCCAACAGTTAGGTATTAGAAAAGGGGAAATTGTTGGCATCCTTAAAGAGCGAGATATTAATTTTTTAATCGGCATCCTTGCTATTTATAAAGCTGGTGGAGCATATCTACCAATTGATAGCCAGTATCCAACTGATAGAATTAAATATATGGTATCTAACAGTGAAGTCAAAATAATTTTGACAGACTCTTCCTGTTTAGATATGTTTACAGATTTAGCAGGAAATATCCTGAATTTAAAATCTCTAGTTTGTTTAGATACCTCAGAAAATCCTATAAATCCTGCTCAATTAACTGATATTAATATATATAATCAACTTAATTTTCAGCATTTATCTACTGAGAATTTAATTACTAGCAATACAGCTACAGATCCAGCTTATATGCTATATACATCTGGTTCGACTGGATTGCCAAAAGGCGCAATAGTCAGACATGACGGGGCGATTAATCATATATATGCCCAGTTTGATGAACTAGAGTTAACAGCAGATTTTGCTTTTTTACAAAGCGCACCCTCTTCTACTGATATTTCTGTCTGGCAATTTTTAGCTCCACTTTTGATTGGTGGTAAGACAGTTATAGTAGATACTGAATCAGGGTTTATTCCCGAAAAATTATTTAAAGTTCTCCAAGAAAAAAGTATTACTGTTGTGGAATTAGTTCCAGCAGTATTTGGAGGATTAATAGATTATATTTGCCAACTCCCAGAAGACCAAAGACAATTACCTGATTTAAAGTGGATGATGGTTGTTGGTGAACCAGTTGCGGTTAAACGAGTTAATCAATGGTTGAGTTTGTATCCTGCAATTAAAATAGCTGATGCCTATGGACCTACCGAAGCTGCGGACGATATCACTCAATTTATTATTGATCAACCTTTACCAGAAAACCAACGTACTGTTTCTATTGGTCAGCCTTTAACTAACTTAAATATCTATATTATTGATCGAGAAATGCAGTTAGTGCCAATTGGATTTCCGGGAGAGATATGTGTATCAGGAATTGGTGTAGGAGATGGTTATTGGCAAAATCCAGAGAAAACAAAATTAAGTTTTGTTCCTAATCCCTTCCCCCATCCGACAAAAAAATTACCAGCAGTAAACCCAGATTTAATGTATAAAACTGGAGATTTAGGTAGATGGCTACCTGATGGGAATATCGAGTTTTTGGGACGTATAGATAACCAAGTCAAAATTCGCGGTTTTCGGGTTGAACTGGAAGAAATAGAAGCACTGCTACGTCAGCATATATCTGTGCGGGAAACTGTAGTTATTGTGCGGGAAGATACAGGTGAGAAGCGTACTTCGGCTCCCTTCGACTTCTCTACGAGACGCTACGCGAACGCTCAGGGCAAGCCGCTCAGTACAAGTCTGGTAGCATATATAGTTCCTCAAACTGAATGTTCAGCAGACTTAGTGTCAGAACTACGAGAACTACTCAAACAAAGGTTGCCGCAACACATGATGCCATCAGCCTTTATGTTGCTTGATGATTTACCATTAGCTCCCAGTGGCAAAGTAGACCGCCGCGCCTTACCTGTACCTGACTTTACCAAACTTCAAAACCAAAATACTTTTGTTGCTGCTTCTACTCCCATTCAAGAAATGCTGACGGGAATTTGGGCGGAAGTTTTAAGTCTAGAAAAAGTAGGTATTCACGACAACTTCTTTGAATTGGGGGGACATTCCCTATTAGCGACTCGTGTGATTTCCAAAGTGCGGCAGTTGTTTGAGGTAGAATTGCCTCTGCGTCGTTTGTTTGAACAGCCAACAGTGGCTGGGTTAGCAACAGTTATTGAGAATGCTATTAAGGCGGGGATAGGTTTAGATGCTCCTCCCGTTGAGCGCGTTTCTAGAGATGGGGAATTAATCTTATCTTTTGCTCAACAACGGTTGTGGTTCCTGACTCAGCTACAACCAAATAGTCCCTTTAATAATTTATGTGCTGCTTTTCGCTTGCAAGGTGAACTGAACGTACAAGCACTACAGCAAAGCTTTCATGAAATTGTGCGTCGTCATGAAGTTTTACGCAGCAATTTTCAGACAGTTGCCGGAAAACCAGTGCAAATCATTTCATCAGAGGCAACTTTTTGTTTGCCAGTAGTTGATTTGAGTGATTTATCGGCTGATTTACAAGCAGTTCAAATTGAACAACTGACACAAACAGAAGCACAACAGCCTTTTAACCTACAAACTGACTTGATGCTACGGGCGAAGTTATTATGCTTGGGCGAACAAGAATATTTACTATTATTGACTGTGCATCATATTGCCTCTGATGGTTGGTCAATAGGTGTATTTGTGCAGGAACTTTCCACACTTTATCAAGCTTTCTGTACTGGGCAACTTTCTAATTTATCAGCAGTGCCAATTCAGTATGCAGATTTTGCCGCTTGGCAACGACACTGGTTAGTGGGGGATGTCCTAGAGTCGCAACTGGCTTACTGGCGACAGCATTTAGAAGGCGCACCTGCACTGCTTGAATTACCCACAGACTATACAAGACATGCTGTTCAAACTTTCCGGGGTGCTAACTATACTTTTGAACTTTCTCCTGAACAAAGTGCTGCGCTGAAAAGTTTCAGCCAGGAACAGGGATGTACCTTGTTTATGACACTGCTGGCAGCTTTTAAAACTTTGCTATATCGCTACACAGGTAATGAAGATATTGTGGTGGGTTCTCCCATCGCTAACCGCAACCGTGCGGAGATAGAAGGATTAATTGGCTTTTTTGTTAATACTTTAGTGTTGCGATCGCGCTTAGACGGTAATCCTACATTTGAGGAATTATTGAGTCGGGTGCGTGAGGTAGCTTTAGGTGCTTATTCTCACCAAGATTTACCTTTTGATGTGCTGGTGGAAGAATTGCAACCACAGCGTTCTTTAAGTTATGCACCCCTATTCCAAGTGATGTTTGTGCTGCAAAATGCACCGATGTCAGAGATAGAGTTGTCAGGTTTGAATTTGAGTCTGCTGGAAAATGACAACGGTACAGCTAAGTTTGATTTGACTTTGTTCATGGAAGAGACGGATGCGGGAATTGTCGGGACTTTTGAATACAGTACCGATTTGTTTGAGGCTGATAGTATACAGCGAATGTCGGAGCATTTGCAGACATTACTAGCGGGAATTGTCAGCGATCCTCAGCAGCAACTTTGGGAATTACCGTTGTTAAGTGAAGCTGAAAAGACGCAGTTGCTAAAATGGAATGATACCCAAGCTAAGTATCCGCAACAGTGCATTCATGAGTTATTTGTAGCGCAAGTAGAACGTACACCCGACGAGGTGGCTGTAGTTTGTGGTGCAGAACAGTTAACTTACAAAGAGTTAAATCAGCGTGCGAATCAACTGGCGCATTATTTGCGCTCATTGGGTGTAGGTAAAGAGGTATTGGTGGGAATATGTGTAGAACGTTCCCTAGATATGATAGTTGGGCTTTTGGGGATTCTCAAGGCAGGTGGTGCATATTTACCTTTAGACCCGGCGTACCCACAGCAACGACTAGCTTTTATGTTGGCGGATGCGGGGGTGTCATTTGTTATTTGTCATCAGTCATTTGTTGATAGATTTGACAAGATGACGGTCGTGTGCATAGATACTGAGTGGGATCAGATTGCTCAAGCTAGTCAAGAGAATCCGGTGAGTGAGACTACAACTGAGAACTTGGCTTATGTGATCTATACTTCTGGTTCTACTGGCAAACCTAAAGGAGTTTTGGGGTTACACAAAGGTGCTGTCAATCGTTTCCATTGGATGTGGGAGACTTATCCGTTTACAGAGGGAGAAGTTTGTTGTCAGAAAACATCCTTAAACTTTGTGGATTCAGTTTGGGAGATTTTTGGCTCTTTACTGCAAGGGGTGAAGACGGTAATTGTAGGCGATCGCACTGTCAAAGATCCACAGCAATTTATTGAAACACTAGCTCAACATCATGTCACCCGACTGGTGCTAGTTCCCTCGTTGTTGCGGGTGCTGTTAGATAGCCGCAATTTACAAGCAAGATTACCAAAATTAAAGTTGTGGGTAACTAGTGGCGAAGCCCTTAACATTGAATTGTTACGCAAGTTTCGGCAGACATTACCGGATAGTACCCTGTTGAATCTTTATGGTTCTTCCGAAGTATCGGCAGACGTGACCTGTTACAGTGTAACTCCTAGAGAGCAACTGCCTAAACGGGTGGCGATTGGGAGCGCGATCGCTAATACACAAATTCATCTGTTAGATAAATATCTCCAACCTGTTCCTATTGGTGTAACTGGTGAACTATATGTTAGTGGTGCGGGATTGGCTAGAGGTTATATTCATCAACCAGAACTTACCGCAAATAAATTTATTTCCAAAGCCGGAATAACGCTTTATAAAACAGGAGATTTAGCACGTTATCAAGCTGATGGTAACTTGGAGTTTTTAGGAAGAATTGACAACCAAGTTCAATTACGGGGTTTTCGTGTAGAACTAGGAGAAATTGCGGCAATATTACGCCAATCTGCCAAAATTCGAGAGGCTGTTGTGGTAGTGAAAGAAGAACAACAGCAGTTAATTGCTTATGTAGTTTCTGAAGACAAAGAAGTAATTATTAGCGAGTTACAGCATTTACTAAAAGAGAAGTTACCAGAATATATGCTGCCTTCGGCTTTTGTGAGCTTAGAAGCTTTACCACTACTACCCAATGGTAAAGTAGACTATCAATCGCTGCCAACTACCGAGGGTGTGCGTCCGCAGCTAGAACAGCAATTACAACTTCCGCAAACTGAGGTAGAAAAAACCATTGCTAATATTTGGCAAGAAGTTTTGCGGCTGGATGAGGTAGGTATACATGATAATTTCTTTGAACTTGGTGGACATTCGTTACTTTTGATTCAAGTTCATAGCAAGCTGCAAGAAGTATTTCAACGAGATTTTGCTTTAGTTGAAATGTTTCAATATCCAACTATCAGTCAGTTAACTAAGTTTTTTAGTCAGGAACAGAGTTCACAATTATCTGTAGGAATAAATAATCGTGAGTTGGCAAGTAGAACAGTATCTATACAGCGACGTAAGGAAATTAGAAATAAAGCTCACGCCAAGATGCAGAGGCGCAAAAAGGAGGAATAAGAGAGTTGACGCATCACTGAGGTAGTTAAGTAAGTGCTAAATATTTAGGAATATAAAAAGATGACATTAAGTAAACAAGAAATACCCACCCAAAGTTATTTGTTGGAAACTGAGGAAATATTGCATTCTGATATTGAGAAACAGGTAATGCAATTATTTAGTTTATCTAGGATAAATGCTGAAAATATAGATGAGTTAATTGATGATATATCTGATAATTTCTTAGGTGCAGATACAGCTAGTAGTGATATTGATTTGGATTCATTGGCGACCAAATTTTGTGATAGTAGAGTACCTAGTCACCCGGCAAATTTAGATAAATATCTGGAATATTTATCTGATAATGTTATTGCCCATGCAATTCATACTGCTTCACCCAAATTTATTGGTCACATGACCTCGGCACTACCTTATTTTGTGCAACCACTAGCCAAGTTGATGACGGCGATGAATCAAAATTCAGTAAAAATTGAGACAGCAAAATCTCTGAGTTTTTACGAGCGTCAAGCTTTAGCAATGTTGCATCGGCAAATATATAATTTTTCTGATAATTTTTACGCTGAACATATTCAAAATAGTCAAAGTACACTGGGAATTTTGACATCTGGTGGGACAACAGCAAACATTACTGCTATGTGGTGCGCTCGGAATGCTGTTTTGGGTGCAAAAGATGATTTTTTAGGTGTGGAAAAGGAAGGTTTAACAGCAGCATTAAATTTCTATGGCTACAAAGGAGCAGCAATCATTGGCTCGGAATTAATGCATTTTTCCTTTGATAAAGCGGCAGATTTGCTAGGGATTGGGAATCGGGGGTTGATGAAAATTCCCGTTGATAGTAACAATCGGGTGAGAGTGCGATCGCTACGTCAAGCTGTAGCTAAATGTCGTGAGCAAAACTTGTGTATAATTGCCATTATTGGTATTGCTGGCACTACAGATTCAGGTGGCTTAGATCCACTATTAGATATTGCCGAAATTGCCCAAGAAGCTAATGTTCATTTTCATGTAGATGCCGCTTGGGGAGGTCCATTAATTTTTTCTCAGCAACATCGCTCTAAAATTGCAGGGATTGAACAAGCTAATTCAGTCACCATTGATGGACATAAACAACTTTATTTACCAATGGGTATTGGTATGCTATTTATGCGTGAACCATACATAGCACAATCCATTGAAAAGCAAGCCAGCTATACCATGCGTAAGGGTTCTTTCGATTTAGGTAAACGCGCTTTGGAAGGTTCTCGTCCTGGTATGGCATTATTTTTACACGCTGGATTGAATTTAATTGGCAGTCAAGGATATGAATTTTTAATTGATGAAGGTATTAGAAAAACTCAATATATGGCTAATCGAATTCGTTCAATGCCTGAGTTTGAGTTGCTCGCAGAACCTGATACTAACTTGCTCCTTTATCGCTATATTCCCGAATCTTTAAGAGAGCTTGTGGTTAAAAAACAGTTGACGGAAACTGACAATTTATTTATTAATCAATTTAATGAGCATCTGCAAAAAAAACAACGCCAAGCAGGTCATACTTTTATCTCGCGGACGATGAAAACTAGCAATTGCTTTAGTCAAGAAATTTCCATTGTAGCACTGCGGGCAGTATTAGCAAACCCACTCACAACAGAAGATGATATTGATGCAGTGTTAAATGACCAGATTCAGATTGCCTCAGAAATTTATATGCCAACATCTTCTGAAAATGTAGCTTAGAAGATTTGAAAAATCCCTAAATAGAACAAATTTAACTTGGAGCAATTTTTATGTATTTAGCAACTCCACATCTTGAAGAAAACGCTCAAAATCTTTATAACAATTGGGCTTTTGCCTATCCACAAGATAATAGTAGCGAACTTTGGCTAGAATTTTTAGGTCAATATATTTTAGAAAATCTGCCCGAAAGCGCTCGTATTTTAGATGTTGGTTGTGGTCATGGTCAATTAGTCAGTAAATTAATCACAAAAGGTTATCAAGTAACTGGGCTTGATTTATCAGAAGAGATGTTACGGTATGCTCGCAAGAATGCACCCAGTGGTGAATTTATTCAGAGTGATATACGCTCTTTTGAAATGCCACCTACTTTTCATGCAGTTGTTTCATCGAGTACAGTATTTAACTATATGTTAAGTATTGAAGATTTGACAAAAGCTTTTCAACAAGTGTATTCCTCGCTATTACCTAATGGCTGGTTTGGGTTCGATATGAGTGAAGGTGAAATAGTGCAAGAAGATTATAATCTAGTTGAGGAATGTAGTGGTGATTTTGGCGATGACTATACATGGCTGCAACGTTCAATTTACGACCCAAAAAGTAAGTTATGGCAAAGTCATTATGTCACATTTCAATTGCTTGATGGAAACTGGCAACGAAAAGATGTAAATTGCACAGCAAAAGCTTATTCTCGGACAGAGGTTCAGTCTGTTCTAGAAAAAGTGGGCTTTACGAAAGTTTTGGTCAATGATGTAAGGAATGATGCTAAAATAGCTGGTTTAGCAGATTCCAGGATAGTATACGTTTTTCGTAAAAGTTTATCCTAAAAACTAATTCAACCCCCAACCAGCCCTTCTTTAATAAAAAATAGATAATTAAATACTTGTCTTTAATCAAGAGAAGGGCAGAAACAATCGGAGTATTAAAACAATATTTATAGACTTTTACTTTGATGAATACTGATAATAACTCTCAAATCATAGATGGTGATGCAATAGCAATAATTGGTATGGCTGGACGCTTTCCTGGTGCTAAGAATGTTAATATTTTTTGGCAAAATTTACGAGATGGTGTAGAGTCAATTACTTTTTTTAATGATGAGGAATTACTCTCAGCCGGAATCAAGCCAAAATCACTTAATGACCCTAATTATGTCAAAGCATTTGGTGTATTAGAAGATATCGAATTATTTGATGCTAATTTTTTCGGATTCACTCCTAAAGAAGCAGAAATAATAGACCCGCAACATCGGCTATTTATAGAATGTGTTTGGGAAGCATTAGAAAATGCTGGTTACAATTCTACAATTTATCCTGGTCAAATTGGTCTGTTTGCTGGTGCTGCTTTAAGTTCTTACTTATTGCATAATTTATTTTCTCAATTTTATCCCCATTGGGATATGTTAAAACCAGTGGAATCATTTCAAATGTTTATAGGGAATGATAAAGACCATTTACCGACACAAATTTCTTATAAATTAAATTTAAAAGGACCAAGTGTTAATGTCCAAACGGCTTGTTCTACATCCTTAGTGGCTGTGCATTTTGCTTGTCAAAGTTTGCTCAATGGCGAAAGTGATATGGCTTTGGCTGGTGGTGTATCTATACATTTGCCCCAAACAGCAGGTTACTATTATGAACAAGGGGGAATTTTATCAAATGATGGTCACTGTCGCGCCTTTGATGCCGATGCTAGTGGTACTATTTTCGGTAACGGCTTGGGTGTGGTAGTCCTCAAAAGATTAGAAGATGCTGTGCGCGATCGCAATTATATTCATGCTGTCATTAAGGGTTCAGCAATTAATAATGATGGCTCTTTAAAAGTCGGTTATACAGCACCTAGTGTAGATGGTCAAACAGCAGTAATTTTAGAAGCATTAGCATTAGCTGATGTTGAACCTGAAACTATTTCTTATATTGAAACTCATGGTACGGGTACTGTATTAGGAGATCCCATTGAAATTGCGGGTTTAACACAAGCTTTTCGTAATAGCACTGATAAAAAAGGTTTTTGTGCGATCGCTTCAGCAAAAACCAATGTCGGACACCTGAATACAGCAGCCGGTGTGACTGGCTTAATTAAAACTGTTCAAGCTTTAAAACATCAACAAATACCTCCCAATTTGCACTTTCAAACACCTAATCCCCAAATAGATTTTGCAAATAGTCCTTTCTATGTGAATACGAAATTATCAGAATGGAAAACTAACGGTGAACCGCGTCGTGCTGGAGTTAGTTCTTTTGGGATTGGTGGAACTAATGCTCATGTGATTTTGGAAGAAGCACCTATTTTTAGGCAGGGGGCAGGTGAGACCAACCCCCGTCTTGGCGGTCTCCGTCACGTTCGCGTAGCGTCCCGGAGGGAACTTGGGGGACTGGCGAACCCAAAGGGGGGTAGGGAGCTGGGGAGAGATTATCAACTATTATGTTTATCAGCTAAAAGTGAGCAGGCACTTGAGCAAATAAAGATTAATCTAGCTACGCATTTACAACAACATCCTGAATTGAATTTAGCGGATGTTACTTATACTCTCTGCATTGGGCGGCAGGCTTTTGACTATCGTCAAATGGTGGTTTGTCGTGATATTGAAGATGCAATTAAAGTCTTAGCAAATTTAGATACACAACGAATTTTCACCTTCTATCAAAAACCGAGCAAACGTCCAGTTATTTTTATGTTTTCGGGACAGGGTTCGCAGTATGTAAATATGGCGCGGGAACTATATGAAGTTGAGCCAATTTTTCAAGAACAAGTAGATATTTGTGCAGATATTCTTAAACCGCACTTAGGGTTAGACATACGTCAAACAATTTATCCCAGCGAACAAGAAATACAAACAGCTTCTGCCCAACTACAACAAACAGCAATCGCTCAACCAGCATTATTCACTATTGAGTACGCCTTAGCCAAGTTATGGATGTCTTGGGGTGTGCTACCTACAGCAATGATAGGTCATAGCATTGGTGAGTATGTAGCTGCTACTTTAGCCGGTGTGTTCACTTTAAAAGATGCCTTGGCTTTAGTTGCCGCGAGAGGACAAATGATGCAGCAACAGCCGTCCGGAAGTATGTTGGCTGTAGCACTACCAGAAGCCGAAGTAAAACAATTTTTAGGTCAAGAACTTTCTCTTGCAGCTGTCAATAGTCCATCTGCTTGTGTTGTTTCTGGAAAGACAGAAATTATCGAGACTTTACAAAACTATTTAGCGAATAAAAATATAAATTGCCGTCTTTTATATACATCTCATGCCTTCCATTCCCAGATGATGGAGCCGATTTTAGCAGATTTTACTGAAGAAGTGAAAAAAGCTAATCCTCAGATACCTAAAATCCCCTTTATTTCTAATCTGACTGGTACTTGGATTCAAGCAAATGAAGCTACAAATACCCATTATTGGAGTCAACATTTACGCTCTTGTGTGAGATTTTCAGAGGGAATATCTGAGTTACTAAAACAGTCAGAAGGAATTTTTCTAGAAGTAGGAGCAGGTCGGACATTAAGCACATTAACAAGACAGCATTTAACAACCAATTCCAAACAATTAATATTAACTTCTCTGCGTCATCCCCAAGAACAACAAACAGATATTGCTTTTATCTTAAATGCATTAGGTCAGCTATGGCTGGCAGGTATAGATATAGATTGGTCAGAATTTTATAGTCACATACAACCTTATCGTGTTCCTTTACCTACGTATCCTTTCGAGCGTCAACGTTATTGGATTGAGGCAAAAATGCCATCATTAGTATCACAAGAAGAAAATAAAGTTTTTTCTCAATCAGCAACATTAACAGAAACGAAAGTACAAGAATCAAATATATCTTATTCCCGTCCCAATATTAGCAACTCCTACATTGCTCCCACTAACGAATTAGAAGAACAAATCGCCAAAGTTTGGCAAGAAGTGCTAGGAATTCAGCAAGTTGGAATTTATGATAACTTCTTTGAATTGGGAGGAGATTCTTTAATTGCCACTCAACTTGCTTCGCGTCTACAAGCAAATTTCCCTGTAGAATTAGCACTCCGCGAACTGTTATTACAAGCCTTAACTGTTGCCAAACAAGCAGAAATGATTGAAGAACTTCTCCTAGAAAAAATCGCGGAATTATCCGAAGAAGAAGTTCAAACTATTCTTACTACTTAATACCTTTACTCTGGATACCTCTGCGTTCTCATAAAAATTATGGATAACTTCACCTTATCACCTACGAAAAAAGCTCTGTTAGAAAAATGGAAAAAAGGTCAATTTCAAACAGAAATAATTTCCAAACGCCAAGGCTCCAAATCACTCCCATTATCTTTTTCTCAACAAAGACTATGGTTTATTAATCAACTTTATCACGGTAGTTCTTTCTATCATGTTTCCAGTGCTTTACATTTAACTGGCTTGCTTAATTTACAAGCACTCCAGCAAAGCCTTGACGAAATTATCAGGCGACACGAAGCATGGCGGACAATCTTTGTTACAGGAGATGAGCAGCCAATACAGATAGTTTTACCCCCATTTAATTGGGAATTACCTATCATTCATATTGAGCATTTATCAAGGAAAAATTGGGAAGAAGAAGTTAAAAAAATCGCTATTAAAGAAGCTCAAAAACCTTTCATTTTAGCTGAACTACCATTATTCAGAGCAACTTTACTGTGCTTGAATGAAGTAGAACATATATTACTTTTAACCATACATCATATAATCACAGATGGCTGGTCGATGGGCGTGTTCGCGCAGGAGTTAGCAACGCTATATGGTGCTTTTTGTGTGGGTAAACTTTCCCCTATTCCAGAAATACCGATTCAATATGCAGATTTTAGCATTTGGCAACGCGATCGCCTGCAAGGAGAACGGCTAAATAAGCAACTGAATTACTGGAAACAACAATTAGCTGGGAAGCTTCCCATCCTTCAGTTACCTATAGATTATCCCCGTCCGACTGTTGCGACTTTTAAAGGTGCGAAACAATACTTTACTTTATCTCTAGAATTAACAGCCGCATTAAATCAGTTGAGTCAGCAAGAAGGTTGTACTTTATTTATGACACTGCTGGCAGCATTTAATACTTTACTTTACCGCTACACAGCCCAAGAAGATATTTTAGTCGGTTCTTCTATTGCTAATCGTAACCGCGCCGAATTAGAAGGGTTACTTGGTTTATTTGTCAATAATTTAGTACTACGGAATAACTTAAGTGGGAATCCTAGTTTTCGAGAAATTTTAAATAGAGTGCGAGATGTAACTCTCAATGCTTACGCACATCAGGATTTACCTTTTGAAAAGTTAGTAGAAGAATTACAACCCGAACGAGATTTAAGCCGGAATCCTCTGTTTCAGGTCATGTTTATTCTCCAAAATGCACCCACTCCTGTGGAAGATTTTTCTGGCTTAAGTTTGCGAAATTTAGAAATTGATCATGGTACATCTGAATTTGATATTACTGTATCAATCTCGGAATTAGAACAAGAATTAACTGGATTTTGGGAATACAATACAGATGTATTTGATGCCATAACAATTCAAAGATTTATTGATAATTTTCAAATTTTACTAGAAAGTATTGTTGTCAATCCCCATCAAAACATTTCCAAATTACCATTACTTACAACCAAAGAACGAGAGCAATTATTAATAGACTGGAATAATACTCAAGCCGATTATCCTGATAACGCATCTTTGCATGAATTATTTGAGCAACAAGTTGAGCGATCGCCTGATGCTTTAGCATTAATTAGTCAGTCAGAGCAGGTAACTTATCAACAACTCAACCAAAAAGTCAATCAGCTTACTCATTACTTAACAAACTTGGGAGTCACAACTGAAACTATTGTGGCTATATGTCTAGAACGCTCTGTAGAGATGATAGTAGCGATTCTAGCCATTTTGAAAGCTGGTGGTGCTTATTTACCCTTAGACCCGAATTATCCAGTGGAACGCCTTCAATTTATGTTGGCTGATTCTCAAGCTTCGTTGATGATTAGTCACACATCATTAATTCATAGTTTGGGAGAAGTAAGCGCGATGGCGTTAGATACAGAATGGGATACTATTCAACAAGAAAGTCAAGAAAACCCCGTCAGTACATCTGGAGAAAATAATCTCGCTTATGTGATTTACACCTCCGGTTCAACGGGAACCCCTAAAGGTGTCTTGGGGACGCATCGTGGTACAGTCAACGGTTTACACTGGCTATGGAAAACCCATCCTTTCGCAACTGGGGAAATATGTTGTCAGAAAACAGCAATTAGTTTTGTAGATTCAGTCTGGGAAATTTTTGCACCCTTATTGCAAGGTATTCCCACCGTGATTATCCCCGATGCGATCGCCAAAGACCCACAACTTTTCCTCGCAACTTTAGCTAATTACCAAATTTCGCGTCTTGTACTTGTTCCTTCATTATTGCGCCTACTCCTAGATAATTACCCACACCTCATACAAAATTTATCTCATCTGCAACTTTGGATTGCGAGTGGAGAAGCACTAACTATTGATGTAGTCAAAACTTTTCGACAGTTATTACCAAATGCGAAATTAATTAATCTTTATGGCTCTTCAGAAGTATCTGCAAATGTCACTTATTACGACACAAGTTTATTGAGTGAGACATCTTCCACAGTTCCCATCGGCAAACCTATAGATAATATACAAGCATATATCTTAGACAATTATTTACAGCTTGTTCCCATTGGTGTAGTTGGAGAATTATATATTGGCGGTGATGGATTAGCCAGGAGTTATTTACATCGTCCAGAACTAACCCAAGAAAACTTTATTAATAACCCATTTTTACCAGGAACTAAACTTTTTAAAACTGGTGATTTTGTCCGCTATAAAAATCATGGTCAATTAGAATATTTTGGTCGTCATGATGACCAAATAAAAATTCGTGGCTTGCGTGTAGAATTGGGAGAAATTGCGACGGCGATCGCGCAATATCCATCTGTGCAAAATGCTGTTGTCATCGCTCATAATGATGCTCAAGATGATAAATCTTTAATTGCTTATGTAGCCACCCAACAAAAAGATATTATCCCCCAATTACAAGCATATTTACAGCAGAAACTACCAAATTTCATGCTACCATCTGCTTTTGTTTTATTGGATGAAATACCACTGACACCAAATGGAAAAGTAGATAAAAAAGCACTACCAACTCATGAGTTAATTCGCCCCAAAATCAATAAATCTTACATTCCAGCTAAAACTTTTACAGAACTAGCATTAGTGAAAATTTGGGAGCAACTTCTCAACACTAGCCCCATCGGAATTACAGATAACTTTTTTGAATTGGGCGGACATTCATTTTTAGCTGTACGCTTAGTTGCACAAATTTACGAGCTATTTGGACATAACCTGAGCCTATCTACTCTCTTTGAAAATACAACAATTGAAAAACTCGCAACAATTGTCAGTCAACCAGCCAGTTTAGGTGTAAATTCTCCCTTAGTAGCAATTCAATCTTCTGGTTTATATCGTCCTTTTTTCTGTGTCCATGCAGCCGGAGGAGATGTCAATAATTATCTTATTCTTTCCAGGAAATTGGGCAGAGAGCAACCATTTTATGCCCTAGAACAACCAGCAAACCGACAAGATTTTCATTCCCTTTCTGTAGAAGAAACGGCAGCTTACTATATCAAAGAAATTCGTACTCTACAGCCTCAAGGTCATTATCTTTTAGGAGGTTGGTGTTACGGTGGTATCATTGCTTTTGAAATGGCACAACAACTAAAAAGAGAAAATGAAACGGTTGATTTACTAGTAGTAATTGACGCAATCTTACCCAAAACTATCATTCAATCTGATAAAAATGATGATGCCAAATTAGTCTTGCGTTTAGCTGAAGCAATCAAAAATTGGTTCAATATAGAATTTTTCGTTTCCTATAATGAACTGCGAGATTTCCCACTAGATGAGCAATTCCATTTGTTATTTAGCAAAGCAAATCTCAAAATTAGCGATACAGAGATGGCGCAACATTTGCAAAGTTACAAACTTTTCAAAGCGCATATCCAAGCCATGCGAAATTATGTTCCTCAAATTTATCCCGATGAAATTACATTATTCAAAGCCAGCGAAATCATTACCCACGACTTTGAAAGTCACGAATTCCATACAGATGATCCCTTATTAGGTTGGGGTAAATATTCTCCAAAACCCATCAACATGATTGAGATTCCCGGCAATCATTTTTCTATCTTTAATGAACCTTACGTCCAAGAGTTAGCCAGTCAATTAAAACAATCTCTCATTCATGCTCAAAAATTATAAATTATCTGCTCTATACGAGATTAAATATGAAAATACCTGAAGTAAGTATTCCTCTCTGGCTCAATATTCTGAAAATAGCCAACGACCCCTTAAATCATCTTGATGCGATCGCTAAAAAATATGGTGATACTTTCATCATTAACTTCCCGGAAACACCCATAGTATTTGTGAGCGATCCCCAAGCCATAAAACAAATTTTTACCAATACAAAAGATATTAAAACTCCTGGTGAATTAAATGCCGAAATGGCATTAATCACTGGTAATCAAGGTCTATTGCAACTCGATGGCTCACGTCACAAACATCGGCGTAAATTAATGATGCCAGCTTTTCATGGTGTGAAAATGCAAGCTCAAGGAAAGCTAATTTGCGAACTGACAAAGCAAGTCATGGATAAATATTTAGCCAGCAAAACCTTCATTGCCTATCCCACCATTGAAGAGATTACCTTGCGAGTCAGTATGGAAGTTGTCTTGGGTTTAAGTGAGGGAGAACGCTATGAAAAACTCAAGTACCTACTTCCCAGCATACTCAAGTGTATGCGATCGCCCATCATGCAAATTACCTCTTTTGTGCCTTTTCTGCAAAAAGATTTAGGCAAGTGGAGTCCCTGGGGATACCTCATGCAATTGCGGCGAGAAATTTTTCAACTGCTTGACGCTGAAGTGCAAGAACGCCGTCAACAAGCAGACACCTCCCGCAGCGATATCCTATCTGAGTTAATATTTGCTCGTGATGAGATGGGTGAACTGATGACAGATGAAGAAGTCCGCGATTTGTTACTCTCACCCTTATTTGCGGCGCAAGATGCTTCCGCCGTTGCTATTACCTGGTTATTTTACTGGGTTCATCGCCAACCGAAAGTCCGCGAACAACTGCTGCAAGAACTTGCTACCCTTGGCGACTCACCCGATCCCCTCAGCATTGCCCAACTTCCTTATCTCAGTGCCGTTTGTAACGAAGTCCTACGAATTTATCCGGCGCAATTATTCACATTTCCCCGCCGAGTCGAATCACCAATTAAATTGATGGGCTATAACTTGAACCCAGGAACTCTAGTCATGGGCTGTATTTACCTCACCCATCAACGTCGAGATTTATACCCAAATCCCCAACAATTTCAACCAGAAAGGTTTCTGGAAAAACAATACACTCCTTACGAATTTTTTCCCTTTGGAGGCGGTGCGCGGGGATGTATTGGCGCAGCTTTCGCCGTATTTGAAATGAAACTGATATTAGCAACTATGCTTTCAAACTATCAACTCACATTAGTCAACAAACAACCAGAGCAGCCCAGATTTGAAGGTCTCATGTGCTACCCAGCTAGCGGTGTCAAAATGCAAATTGCTGCAAATACTCCCCGCACCTCTTTGGAAACCTCTGCACCCCTTTGCGTTTAAAAATAATCTATTATGAACCTACCTCCAGGTCCAAAACTCCCCGCTTGGTTGCTGAAAATGCAATTTACAGCCGATCCTCTGCGTTTTCTCGATCAAATGAAGCAACGCTATGGTGATACTTTCACCATCATGTCTGAATCTACACCCCTCATCTTTGTGGGTAATCCTCTGGGGATGAAGCAGATTTTTACCAATACCACAGAAATTATTGCTGCTGGAGAGTTAAACGAAGAAGCCGCACCCCTCGTGGGGAAAAATGGATTACTCCTGCTCGATGGTTTACGCCACCGATCCCGACGCAAACTTTTGATGTCTCCTTTGCACGGTAATAAGGTAAGAGTTTACGGAGAGCAAATTTGTGATGTGACCGAAAAAGTCATGAATCAACTACCCCTTGGCAAATCTTTTTTAGCCTACCCCACCATGCAAAAGATTACTCTGGAGGTAATTTTAAACACTTTATTTGGCTTACATCAAGGCGATCGCTACCAGCAATTGAAGCAACTACTGACTAGTTTAATGAATTATGCGCGATCGCCCTTTGTGGAAATCCCCCTATCCTTCCCCTTCTTGCAAAAAGATTTAGGACGCTGGAGTCCTTGGGGAAAATTTCGTTATTTGTGGCGACAATTTGACAAACTGATTTACGCCGAAATTAGCGATCGCCGTCACCAACCAAACCCTGATACTAATGATGTCCTTTCCGAGTTAATATTTGCCCGCAACGAAACTGGCGAATTATTAACCAATGAAGAAATCCGCGATTTATTTCCTTCATTATTATTTGGTGGTCGAGATGCTTCCGCAACAGCCATCACTTGGGCATTATACTGGCTTTACCGCGAGCTACAAGTTCGTGAAAAATTGCTCCTAGAAATCAACAGTCTGGGTGAATCTCCCAACCCAATGAGTATTGTTGAACTCCCTTATCTCAATGCTGTATGTAATGAAATCTTGCGGATTTATCCCACTCAATTTGTCACATTTCCCAGGATAGTAGAATCACCAACTCAATTAATGGGCTATAACTTGAGTCCTGGAGCTATCATCATCGGCTGTATTTATTTAACTCATCAAAACCCAGAGTTATATCCACAACCCCAACAATTCCGACCAGAACGGTTTCTAGAAAAACAATACTCTCCCTATGAATTTATGCCTTTTGGTGGCGGTGCTAGGCGTTGTCCTGGGGAAGCTTTAGCTTTGTTTGAAATGAAATTAGTATTAGCCACAATTCTCTCACACTATCAATTAGCACTGACCAATACACAACGAGAAAAACCCCAACCCCAAGGTGCAAATTATCCCCCAGCTAGTAGATTAAAGATGGTATTGTGTGAAATTCAGCAACATCAAGAACAGCAACCACAGGTAATTCGTTGTTAATTAAATTGATTACTCAAACATGGTTTTTAATACAAATTTTATGCAATTATACAAATTGAAAATACTTTATGCCTTGGTAACTACCAAAATTTATAAATACTAAGGCTTCCATACTGTCTTACAAATTAGCAACTAATATGACTACCGAAACACAATCAACAGTTACCCATGAAATACTCAATGGCAATCTAATTCAACTAATGATAAAATTAACTATTCCTGGCATTTTAGGAATGCTGTTGCTTGGTTTCAATAGTTTTTTAGATGCTTTATTTGCTGGACAACTAATTGGTGAAACTGCGTTAGCAGGCATCTCTTTGGCAGTACCGCTTACTTCTATTGTTATTGGTTGCGCCCATTTGGTAGGAGTAGGTTCTGCCTCAGTTCTGAGTCGAGCTATTGGTTCAGAAGATACCAGAACTAAGTCAAGGATTTTTGGTACTTTAGTAATCATGAGCGTGATTATTGCCTTCTTTATCACCCTTTTAGGTTACTTTTTTAGTGATACATTAATTGCTTTTATGGGTGGAGAGGGGAAAGTAGGAGCTGCTGGTGCAGAATATTTTAAAATTTACACCCTCGGTTCAGTATTTTATATCTTAGCCGTTGCTTCTAGTCAGTTGATTAAATCAGAAGGCAAAATTCGTTTAGCCATGATTTTTGCAGGTATTTTTGCTGTTCTTGATGCTATTTTAAATCCTATATTTATTAGTGTTTTTCACTGGGGGATTGCAGGAGTAGCTTCTTCTACAGTTGTTTCTATGATGATTTATAGTCTTTTGAATATTAGCTATTTTCTCTCTAATAAAAGTTCTGTTCCTGTGAGTCCGAAGAATTGGACTTTAGCAATAGACTTACTACCAGCAATTTTATCAGTAGGATTTACAGCCCTATTAATGGAAATTATTAGCTTGGTAGAACAGTCTGTAATTTTTAAATCTATTGCTCAACATGGCAGTGATCATGATATTGCTGTTGCTGGTGCGACTCTGAGAATATATGCTTTAGCTTTTATTCCTGTAGAAGGTTTTGTACAAGCTTTACAACCAATAATCGGTATAAATTATGGAGCAGAAAACTATTACAGGCTCAAACAAGCTTATTTCACATTTTGCATCGGCGCAACACTATTCTTAGGATTAATTTGGCTACCTTTACAATTCTTCCCATCTACATTTCTCAGCATATTGTTACCATCTGTAGAATTTAGTGGTGATGATTTATTGAATTTTAAAATTGTGAGTTTATTACTCTTAATTTTACCTTTGGGATTTTGTAGTGTAACTTTCTTCCAATCCATCGGGAATAGTAAAGCCGCAGGTTTACTAATTTTGGCTAAAACCCTTTTCTTTCTCGTTCCATTTGTATTGATACTATCGGCATATTTAGGTGTAAGAGGTGTATATTATGGAATGTTATTGACAGATATTTTGGTAGTTATAATTTCTGTATTAATTACTGGACTAGAGTTTAAAAAGCTCAGTAATCAAACCCGCATAGTATAAATATAAAAATAGAATAAGTAGAAAAATATATGAATCAAAAAAGTAAAGGTGCGATAGTCATTACAGGAGCATCTACAGGAGTTGGTAAAGCAACTGCACTCTTGTTAGAACGGCAAGGATATCAAGTATTTGCGGGGGTTCGTCAACAAAAAGATGCTGAATCACTTAAGTTAAATTCATCGGGTAATTTAATACCAATTATTCTTGATGTCACCAAAATAGAAGAAATTAAATCTGCCGCAGAAATTGTGGAATTAGCCGTTGGTGAAACAGGATTATGGGGGTTAGTAAATAATGCCGGAATATTAGTAGATGGTCCATTAGAATATTTAGACATCGATGAGCTAAGATGGCAATTTGAAGTTAATGTAATTGGGCAAGTAGCTGTTACCCAAGCTTTTTTACCAATGATTCGCCAAGCCAAGGGAAGAATTATTAATATTGGCTCTGTTTCTGGTAAAATTTCTTCACCATTCTTCTCTGCATTGTGTGCTTCTAAGTTCGCTTTAGAAGCCTTGAATGATGCTTTAAGAATGGAATTGCATCCTTGGGGAATTGAAGTAGTTTTAATTGAACCAGGCTCAATTGCTTCCACAGCACCAGACAAAGTAGAAGCAAGTTTGCAAAAAAAAATAGCTAATATGTCATCTATAGCTAGAGCTATGTACGGTGATATCTACAAGTTTTCTCTAGAGCAGTTAATCAAATCAAATCGCATGGGAATATCGCCAGAAGAAGTTGCAAATGTCATTCAAAAAGCCTTAAAAGTTAAGAAACCTAAAACTCGCTATTTCGTATCTAAAGAAAAGGTGATGTTAAATTTTCTCTTGATGTTGGCGAAAATTCTCCCAGACAGGGTTTGTGATGCGATTCAACTCCAAGAATTGGAATTAAAAAATTAGTAATGAGGTTAGTTATGACTTTATCAGAATCTAGATATGTACCGAGTAATGCACCATTTCAAATGTCTGCAATGGAATGGATACACGCTTATTGGATGTCGCGGTGTGTTTATGTAGTGGCTAAACTTGGCATTGCAGATTTACTTCAGGAAAGCCCTCAGAACTGCGATACTTTGGCAACTCTTACCAACACCAATGGTGATGCACTTTATCGGATATTGCGAGCCTTAGCAAGTGTTGGCATTTTTGCAGAAGTTAAACCGCGTTATTTTGGGTTAACTCCATTAGCAGATAATTTACAAAGTAACCACCCTGAGTCGGTTCGGGCTATGGCAATTTTAAGGGGTGAGGAGCATTATTACAAAGCTTGGGGCGATTTGATGTACAGTTTACAGACTGGAGAAAGTGCTTTTGAGCGTTTGTATGGCATGGATTTATTTCAGTACAATGACCAAGATTCTACCCAAGGTGAAATTTTTGACCGCGCAATGGCAGAGTCTCAAGAGGAAAATGCTTTAGTATTAGAGGCTTATGATTTTTCCTCTATTGATAAGTTGGTTGATATTGGTGGCGGTAAAGGTCATTTACTAGCTACCGTTCTCCAAGCCTACCCTAGGATAACAGGGATACTATTTGACCGTCCAGATGTAGTTGAGCGAGCTAAAAACTCTTGGGATTCAGCTTTGAGAAATCGCTGCGAATTTATCGGGGGAAGTTTCTTTGAGACTATTCCCATAGAAGCAGATGCTTATATCTTCAAGCATATTATCCAAGACTGGGACGATGAGCGATCGCTCACCATTCTGCAACGCTGTCATCAAGCCATGAAAGCACAAGATAGATTGTTGGTAATAGACTTTGTAATTCCACCAGGAAACGAGTTTTATGGCAGTAAGTTTATAGACGTAAATATGTTGGTTATGTGTCCTGGTGGACGCATCCGCACAGAAGAAGAATTTCAAGAGCTATTTAAAGCCGCAGGGTTCATAATAACTAAAATTATCCCAACTGAATCGGAGGTAAGCATTATTGAAGCAGTTAGGAATTGAAGAATCATGGCTGGACACTGACTTATACACAGCAAGCCGCCCCTAGGTAGCGCATCAGACCAAACTCTGGCTATTTTAGCACTTACGGAAATACTCAACCCACCCCTGGGTAATTGGGAAATTACCCGTGGATTATATCCAATTCAATAGTTCATAAGTACTATACTTGTCACTGGTGGACACCAATAACACGACTTTGCCATGCCTGGTAAATCACGTTCCGTTCATCTTTCGGCTGGATAAACTGATACACTCTTTCGCGCTTATCTCTACTCCCCATCCTGCTAACGTAGGATAACTTCAACCCCAATTTACTCAGCAACCTCTGGATAATAGCAATCCCGCTCAACCCCTCAGAAACAGAAACCCCCAAATAGTCGCGGATAAAATACCGATGCTGGACAGCCAAAGCCTTCAACTTCTGCAACTCTACATCAGAACCGCGAAACATTATCCCTGGCGTGAGGAAATAACGAATATTTAATTCTTCTAACAACAATACAGCAGGCAATAACTGCCCACGGTTAAAATCTGGCTTCCAAAGGGCATTTTCCCCTGCCTCCATTTGAGCTTTTGCCTTGGAGCGATCGCGTTCTGCAAGATATTCCCGTCCCATCGTGATAAAATAATGCAACCGCAATTGAGGATACCAGTTGTCATCATCTTTCTCAACAAGCCCATCTGTCACCTCAACCCCGTAACGCTCTTTAAGTAATGCTTTTCGCTCCTGGTATCGTTCAGTTTTAGTTTTGGCTTTTTTGTCTTGTAATTTCTTAAATACTCGTAAGGTGTTCTACCTTCGAGGGATTTGACATTGAGATGGAAAATTTCTTGATCAACTTGGAGCAAGAACAATCAAAATTGCCCCTTCTTCTACAGGATTTGACATTGAGATGGAAAATTTCTTGATCAACTCCACTTTCAAGCCATTCTTGAAAGTGTTGGGATTCTGCGTATGAAATAGCGAGCGCGTTCATATCCCCCTCCAATTTATGAGCTATTTGGCATAGGTGCATGAAAATTGAGCGGCAAATTGAAGATATGCCGCGCTTTAAGTTATTCATGCTAGTTCAATCAAATTTTTCACATCCTTGCGGATAAATATAGCTATCGCACAAGCCAGAAACGCAAAAAAGGTGGAAAATCCCGGAGAAGCTATGCTGTTTGGGAAGAAAACGAGGTAGTGCCGATATTAGCCTTAGAAATGGTATCCCACACTCCAGGGGACGAATACGACGAGAAATTGGAAATATATCAGAAACTTGGCGTACTTTACTACATTATTTATAATCCAGAATTTTGGTTGCGCGATCGCCATCAACCATTTTAAGTTTACAAATTGGTAGATGAGAATTATCGACTACAAATTGGGGAACCATTATGGATGCCAGAAAGAAGAAGCTTTTTTAGTTGCCTAGATTTAGAATTATTGGCTTGTTTTTATGTAGCAAATCAATTTCTCAGAGTCAGCCAAGAAGACTATCTAGAATCCCCAGAGCGTTTCGCCTCAGGCAGCATTTGACCGAGGTATCCCCCGACACCGACTTTCGCCAAGTCCCCAAAGGTTGGGCGGAAGTTGTGGTCTGCGATCGCCAGCACCAAGGCTCCGATTACCAAAATAATTACAACCACAGAGCGAACGGTAATACGTAACGGCATTTATTAGCCCTCACCCGATTTTGGCTTGTATCTCAATTCAAGTTTTAACTCCTTAATTTCATCCCAAAGCCGACCAGACTTATGGTCAATTTTTTCCTCCAGTGCGCGCAATAGATAATCCACCTGCTCCTTCCGTTCTGCGTAAATCGCACAATGTAACGCAAGGCTTCGCTCTAAAAGGTTTATTCGCTCGCTAACTGACTCTTTTAAATCTTCAATTGCATCGTAAATTGCAGCCTCAACCTGAAATAATCGGTAAACGACTACCACCAGTGCCACAAGAGCCAAAAGAATATCAAGATTATTTTTCATTAATTTTAAAATAACAAAGTTATATTTTTTAAAGGCGCGGTCATTTGTCCGCCTGGATCAAAATTAAAATTTTGAAACTGAGCTTTAGATTTCAACTCAGGCTCTTGAAATCCAAAGTTAAATCCAGGTTTTTGGGCTTGAAAAGGTTGTTGCTCCGGTTGCCCAAACATTAAGCAGCAGTCTTAAAGCTTGAAGGGATTTGTGCGTCAGATAAAGGTTGGGCATAAGTCCATATGTTATTAGCGCTAGCAAGATGATCCGGGCTAATAACTACAGAAAGTCGGATTAATGCGCGATGTTTGTTATCAGCTTCTACATAAAAAATTCCGCTTTGAGCAACTCTTTGACTATATCCAGGTGCCTCAAGTGCTGTGGCAGTTAAATTGATTGCAGATAAAGACATTCCTACCCAGACCGCTAACTTTTCTAAAGAATCGATATTGGAAGGAATATCTGTAGCTGGATTTAAAGCGGTCATAGTTTTGGAAAATAAAAATATAAATCTGTTTTAATCGTCTCAGATTAATTTCTTAATTTCCTGGGGAGATTGATTCCGTGCGATCGCCCTCACCACCGCTTGATAGTTTCCCAAAGCTTTGAGCGATCGCACGGAGCCTATATGGCACCGACGAATTTTGCGTCCCTCCATCCAGCAGTAACGCCAATAGTAATATTTTTTCTGGTTGCGTTCCACCCAATATTCTTCAGTGGAAAGAAGTATTGAGAAGCGATCGCGCAAGCTTAGGGTTTGAACATTGATCCGGTCTTGCGGCTGCACGCTGATTGGCTTTGCGATATTGCTTTAATCGAGCAGCGGATAGAAAAAGATATTGCTTGGCTACTAACTGATGACGGCTTCAAAATCTATAACCAGATTTTTGACTTATTTGGTTTTGGGTTACGAGTGCGATCGCGCTTGCTGAGTCGCATTTATCCCTTTGAGGCTTTTTTAAGTGCCGATGGCAAACCACTGATTGAGCATGAAGTCAGAGAAGTTAAAAAAGTTGAAAAGGAACGCCGGGACGGGGTGAATGTAATTAAAGCTTTTCCCGGAGATATCAAACGACGCGATGCATTTAAAATGAGAATCGGTATGGGGACAGTGCTGGAGCAGTCTGGTGATGAGTTGATTGAAAAAGCATCAGGTTCAGCGCTGTGTCGAATGGCGTTGTGGCAGTATGTTTTGTGCCAAGTGGAAACTGGGAAATTAAAACCAAACTCAGTTACAAAGCGACTTCTAGACTATAAGGATAGTTTAAAGAATCTGACAACCCCTCAAGGCAAGCAGCTACTCAACGGTAAGCACTTGCAGGGTAAACTTATGGCGAAAGTCGCGAATATGCTTTTTGACGAATTGGTGACTGTGCGATCGCGCACCCAACTAACAACTAACTAGAGTGAAGAAGTAGTCTGTAGGGGAGGCTTGAAATTATACCTGCGAGAAGTTAGATGCACTGAGTTGTATAAATTCCTGACTGAGTTTTTAACACTAGAGGAGCAAGACTATTTTTTTGTAAAAATTCTAATTGAAAAATTAAAAGAGGAACAAAGCAATGAATCTGTCAACAGCAGTGCAGCAGCTTGAAATTTCAATTTCTGATTTCAAAGCAATTTGTCAAGTTTTAGATATTGACATCACTGACAACTCAACTAGCAATGAAAGCTTCCTCAAGGTAAAGGCATTCATCGCAGCTTGTAAAGAAAAGAGTGTGAGTATTGCTGAGGGTATTCAAGAATTGTTGAATTTGAAAAGTGAAGCCCAAACCCAACAACAAATAATGGGTGAAAGATTTAACCTGGATGAGTTTTTCAAACAGCGTATTGGTGTTGACCCCCAACAACTAAATCCTGGCGGCTACCATTTCGATTTGTACCAACTCCTTCTTAAATCGGAGTCAATTTCTCAAGTTGGTTATGCGCTATTTAGAGAAGCTTTCCTGCGTCAAACCCAGGACTTAATTATGAATGGGGTGGGAGAATCTGAAATCCATCAAAATCAAACAGTTGGTGGTTTTGATAACGTTTTTGGAGATATTGAAGCGGAGTTTGAACGCAATTTTTTGGGAACTTCGGTGAATTGGGGAAAAGGAGAACACCCGATGTTGGCAGCATCCAAGCAAGCATCCCTACCAGAGGCACAAAACAAGAGTACATCACAGTCCTCTTCGCAGAAGAAATAGTTGATGCTGTCCCAAAATTGGCAACTCAGACTGTACAAGTATTAGCACCAACAATTAATCAAGTTGTAATCACTGATCGCCAAACAGTCACAAATGTTATGACCGAGGGTGGAGTTGTTGCGACGATTGCAGCGATTACGACAACAAGCACAGTTGCGATGATTGCGATCGCCATAACCTCTCCCCCAAAACCAGTTTTCTTGAAGATTATGGCTGCGGGGATTGGTGGGGTTATTTTAGGAAGTATTTTAGCAACACTAATTCTTCGGCACTACAGAAAGGAGATTTTGAGGAATGATGCAATCCCAACATCCACCGTCAAATTATCAAAACAATCAACAAAATTTAGATGATTTTGATTCCGTCTGGGTGCCGAATCCGCTTGGGCAAACGTCTGTAAATTCCTCTCCCACAGGATTAATCGACATCATCAAATCGGGGAGTTTGGATTCCTTACTAACTAATCCTTGGTTGGTATCGATATTTGTGGCAACGGTAATTTCCATTGCGATCGCCACTATTGCAACAGTATTAGCTGGTCAACGTTCAACAGAACTGACTCCTGAACAGCAAGCACAGCGGTTTACGAAAACACTGTTGGTATTGTCGGGAAAGAAAAAGGAAGCGGCAAAACATCCAAACTGGGCTATTTAATCGGCGAACACATCAAACTCGGTCATTTGGTATGGATGGTTAATCCCTTTGCAAAGGGTCAACATTGGAAGGGAATTAAGGTGTTTGGACGGGGTTATAATTTCCTCGAAGCGACTAACGCCATCCGCGAATTTACTCGCATTGCGTTTTGGAGAATTGCTGAGGCTGGCGATGAAACAAAGGAATACGAACCCTTTGAGGACTACCATTTGAATCTTGCCCCTCTTATGAAATGTCCAATTATTCCAGTGAAATCGATGCTATTGATTCGACTGTAATGCCCAAATTCTGGGAAGCAGTGGTGCAATTTTTGAGACAAGCAAATATCCCCGTATCCTTCTTTGTGGACACCAATTATGTTGGCGCAGCCTCTCGTAGAGAAGAAGTTGATGATGACTACAACTACAGCGATCGCTCCCACAACAATCGTTGGCACAACCGCGCTTATCGTGCTGGCAGATATGCCAGGAATGCTTACGATTGCGGGCAAAACTACAGTCGCGGGATTACACCAGCGATGGAAAATGGGGCGAGTGCTGCGATCGCAACTCTAGGCACTGTAGCAAATCACACTAATCCTTTCCGTCCCTGGCGTTGGCGAAGCCTCTCGAAGAGAATCGTTTGCGTTCTGGAGCATGGGTATTGGAACTTTAGTAGTTGGCGGATGGGTGGCTCAATTTTTCCTGGGTGGAGTGATTGCCACTCGCAATCCCCGACAATTACCCCAGAACGCACCAACCGCAGTCAGATTTGGTCATGGTGTTGTGAATGCTGGTAAACCTGTGACAACTGGAGTGTGGAATGGATTTGGACAAGTTGCCCTAGGTGCAGGGGATAGTTTGGATAGGGCAGTGCGTTTGCAAACCGTTGATTCCGATAACTGGCAGCAACCACCAGTTACAGTAAGACGACAGCAGCAACCAACTACTACTTTACCGTTGACCAATTGGACTGGTGATGGCAGCTATCACAGGACTTACGCAACTGTCACAACCAAAGCGAATGGGAAGGGGTATGAAACGGTGACGCTTCAGTAGCGTAGTGGTTTCCATGTGAGGTTGGTGAGGAAATAAATCGGGTGTCTTAAGCGCAGGCGATCGCTATGCTGGGGCATACATCAACGGTTTTGGTTCCGAAGAATGGTCTGTAATGCCGACATTGCAGGACTTTCTCGGTTTCTGCTCCCACGAACGATTGCGGTTAGATTCCTTGACTTGCGACACCAAAGCAGCTTTAGAAACAATTAGGTTGCGTCTACGATTCTGGCTTTCATCACGGGTTGGGCAATCTTTATCACAACCCTCGACCTTCCGCAGCGATGCGCGTTTACTCATTTTTGCCTTGCGTAATTTATCCAACGATGAAGATGCAGCAATTTTAAGTTTGAGTGCTTATAGTGCTGAGACCTATGAGCAAAAGTCACAGATGCATGGGACAAGTAGGTTAGAGTTGGGTATCATTGATGACCTAGGAACAAGTAAAGAGCCTAAAGCCAGAAGACTTTAAACGTTTGTGTGGTGTACGTCCAGAGACTTTTAGCCAGATATTAGCAATGGGTGCGATCGCACAGTCAGCCGAAACAAAAAACAGGACGGCCA
>NZ_JAOWRF010000357.1 GCF_025753815.1 Plectonema radiosum NIES-515
GGAGTGGGGTTTCCTAGCCCAATGCTCAATGCCCAATGCTCAATGCCCAATGCTCAATGCCCAATTGCTAATCTGGACGGGGATTCTGAGTTGTTAACTCAACAAACTTCAGTTTCTCAACTGTCTGATGTGCAACCAACAGATTGGGCTTATCAGGCATTACGATCGCTTGTCGAACGTTACAATGTTATCTCTGGCTTTGGCGATCGCACTTTTAAAGGCAATCGTCCTCTGACGCGTGATGAATTTGCCGCAGGTCTAGCGGCTACTTTAGATAAAGTTGAAGGCTTGATTGCCACAGCCATCAGCGACCAATACATCCAAGAAGATATTATCACCTTAAGACGGTTGCAAAAAGAATATCGGTCTGCTTTAGATGACTTGCAAAAACGTGTCAACACAACAAGCGATCGCGCAAATTATCTCGAAGCACATCAATTTTCTACCACAACAAAGCTGCAAGGTCAATTAATTTTTGCCCCCACCAGCGGTAGTCATGCTCACAGTACTATAATCGCCCGTTCGCGCTTAAATCTCAATACCAGCTTTAACGAACAAGATTTACTCGTCACTCAGTTAGAATCTGGTAACAATGGTGGTGATGCCATTAATTTAGCACAGCAGGAAAACTCTAATAATCTGGCAAACAGCGGTTTTATCGGCAATTATGGAGGACTCGATTACACCAACGTAGACGAAAACTTGCATCTGAGGCGATTATACTACTCGTTTCGTCCAATGCCAGATTTAGCCGTCACCGTTGGGGCAAAATTGCTGCCACGGGATTTTATAGATCGTAACAGATATGCGAACAACGAAGCGGTTGATTTTAGTTCTACCTTTTTGATCAATAATCCTCTGATTGTTCAAAATCAAATAGATCGAGAAGGTGGTGCAGGTGTCGCGATCGCATGGCAACCAAAAAATAGCAAATTCACCGTGCGATCGCTTTACATCGCTGCCAACGCTAATCAATCTAATTCAACCACAAACAGCGGTTATGAGTGCGATCGCCGTCAAGGCAGTGTAGAAGTGGAGTATTCCCCAAGTTCGCGCTTCGCATTGCGACTACAATATACTAATGCGGAAATTAACAACACTAATATCAATGCCTTTGGTGTCAATGCCGAATATAACTTAAATCGCAACACCGGAATTTTTACGCGTTTGGGAGTCGGTAACTACCAAGGATTTAACACTGCCATCAACCAAAATATAGATTTACATCCTTTGAGTTGGGCAATCGGTGTCGGTTTGCGTAACTTCGTTCTTCCCGGAACCGTTGCCGGTGTAGCGATCGGTCAACCTTTCGTTGCTGAAAATTTTGGTAACGCTACCCAAACCAACTTCGAGGCATTCTACAATCTACAGTTAAACGACAATATCAGTATTACCCCTATACTATCCCTAGTCAGCAACCCTAATAACGATAGCTCCAACGGCACTATCTGGCAAAGTACACTCAGAACGGTGTTTTCGTTTTAGATTAGGGAATGGGGAAGGGAAAGTTAGGAGGAGCGGAGGAGCGGAGGAGCGGAGGAGCGGAGGAGCGGAGGAGCGGAGGAGCGGAGTTACTGTAACTTCTAAGTACCTAATTCCACAGCCTAAATTGCAACCGCTTTCTCCACGCTGATAATGTTGAAATCATCATTATTTGGAAACCTCTTTAATCCAAAATCTAAAATCTAAAATCCAAAATTATTAAAGATGCAGCCTACAGATCCAAATAAATTTACTGATAAAGCCTGGGAAGCGATCGTTAAATCTCAGGATGTAGTTCGTGCTTATCAACAACAGCAATTAGATGTTGAACATTTAATTATTGCTTTATTAGAAGAACCCACAGGATTAGCAACACGCATTCTCGGACGGTGTGAGGTTGATCCGTTTCGTTTGCAGGAGCAAGTCGAAGCTTTTACCCAGCGTCAGCCGAAAGTTGGCAAAAATGAGCAGCTTTACCTCGGTCGCAATTTAGATATGATGTTAGACCGAGCCGAAGAAGCAAGAGTTAGGATGAAGGATTCCTTTATTTCTGTGGAACACATGCTTCTGGCTTTTGCGGAAGACGATCGCATCGGACGCAAAATGCTCAAAGCTTTTAATTTGGACTCCTCCAAGTTAGAGGCTACCATCAAAACCGTTCGGGGTAGCCAAAAAGTAACCGATCAAGCTCCAGAATCTCGTTACGAAGCTTTGCAAAAGTTCGGCAGAGACTTGACAGAACAGGCAAAAGCTGGTAGGCTAGACCCCGTAATCGGACGCGATGACGAAATCCGCCGCGTCATTCAAGTATTGTCGCGTCGCAGCAAGAATAACCCGGTATTAATTGGGGAACCTGGGGTAGGTAAAACAGCGATCGCCGAAGCTTTAGCACAACGCATGGTTAACGGTGACGTTCCCGAATCTTTGAAAAATCGCCAGTTAATTTCCCTAGATATGGGTAGTTTGATTGCTGGGGCAAAATATCGAGGTGAATTTGAAGACCGTTTAAAAGCAGTTTTACGTGAAGTTACTGAATCCAACGGTCAAATAGTTTTATTTATTGACGAGTTGCATACCGTTGTTGGTACAGGTTCTAACCAACAAGGAGCGATGGATGCCGGGAATTTGCTTAAACCGATGTTAGCACGAGGAGAACTGCGTTGTATTGGCGCGACAACCTTGGATGAGTACCGTAAATACATCGAAAAAGATGCCGCATTAGAAAGACGCTTTCAGCAAGTATTTGTCGATCAACCCAGCGTGGAAAATACCATTTCCATTTTGCGCGGTTTGAAAGAACGTTACGAAGTGCATCATAATGTAAAGATTTCTGATTCAGCGTTAGTTGCTGCGGCTACATTGTCATCAAGATATATAAGCGATCGCTTTTTGCCAGATAAAGCGATCGACTTAGTAGATGAAGCCGCAGCCCAGTTGAAAATGGAAATAACCTCCAAACCGGCGGAATTGGAAATTGTTGACCGTCGCTTAATGCAGCTAGAAATGGAAAAGCTGTCATTGGCTGGGGAAGAGAAAGGTACGCCGCAAACAAAAGAGCGTTTGCAGCGAATTGAGCAAGAAATCGCCAATTTGACCGAAAAGCAGCAGGAATTTAATGAGCAATGGCAAGGTGAAAAGCAGTTATTAGAAGCTATCAGTGCTTTAAAGAAACACGAAGAAGCGCTGCGGGTACAAATTGAGCAAGCCGAACGCGCTTACGATCTCAATAAAGCTGCCAAGTTAAAATATGACGATTTGGAGCGAGTACAGCGTGACTTAGAAGTCAAAGAAGCGCAACTTTTGGAAACTCAAAACCAAGGTACTACTCTACTACGGGAACAAGTCACCGAAGCTGATATTGCCGAAATTGTCGCAAAATGGACGGGAATTCCCGTAAATCGCCTTTTGGAATCGGAACGGCAAAAATTACTGCAACTAGAAAGCCATTTGCACGAACGAGTCATAGGGCAAGAGGAAGCTGTAGAAGCCGTATCAGCCGCAATTCGTCGCGCTCGTGCGGGGATGAAAGACCCAGGGCGCCCCATTGGCTCATTTTTGTTCATGGGACCAACTGGGGTGGGGAAAACCGAGCTTGCACGGGCATTAGCGCAGTTTCTCTTCGATTCTGGTGACGCATTGGTGCGTTTGGATATGTCTGAGTATATGGAGAAACATTCGGTTTCTCGGTTAGTGGGAGCGCCTCCCGGATACGTAGGTTATGAAGAAGGCGGTCAACTTTCCGAAGCAATTCGCCGTCGTCCTTACTCAGTGGTGCTTTTGGATGAAGTGGAAAAGGCGCATCCAGATGTGTTTAACATTTTGTTGCAGGTTTTGGATGACGGTAGAATTACGGATTCTCAGGGAAGACTGGTTGACTTTAGAAACACAGTGATTGTCATGACGAGTAACATCGGTAGCGAATACATTTTGGATGTATCTGGTGATGACTCCAAATATGGCATGATGCAAAAGCGGGTAACAGAAGCTTTGCGATCGCACTTTCGCCCAGAGTTTCTCAACCGCGTCGATGATATAATTATTTTCCACACCCTGAGTCGCCAAGAAATGCGACATATCGTCCAAATTCAACTCAAACGGGTGCAAAATCTGCTCGCAGACCAAAAAATCTCATTGGAGATATCCCAAGCCGCGTGCGATCGCCTAGTAGAAATCGGTTACGATCCAGTTTACGGTGCACGTCCCATCAAACGGGCAATTCAGCGAGAAGTCGAAAATGCGATCGCTACCAAGTTGTTAGAGAACACCTTTATCTCTGGCGACACGATTGTAATCGACAAAGGCGATAACGGACTCACCTTTAACAAAAAAGTCACAGTTAAAGTCTCAGTCCCACAAATTACCACATTGTCGCGGGAAGAATAGTAACCGTCGTAGAGACGTTCCGTCGGAACGTCTTTACAATAGACGTTCCATCGGAACGTCTTTACAATAGACGTTCCATCGGAACGTCTTTACAATAGACGTTCCATCGGAACGTCTTTACAATAGACGTTCCATCGGAACGTCTTTACAATATATGTCATTTGTCCAACATGATATAATTTGAGTCCGAGTCGCGGCAAGAATAGTAACCGTCGTAGAGACGTTCCGATGGAACGTCTCTACAATAGACGTTCCGATGGAACGTCTCTACAATATATGTGATTTGTCGGACATGATATAATTTGAGTCGGATTTATCCGACTTGAGCTATCAGACTGGGACTTAAGTCCCAGGCTGTTCGTAATTACAAAAACATTTTTCACCTCAAATTGTTACTAGGACTGATTTTTTGGGAAAAATTTAGTAGTAAACCCACCACTTTAATCAGTCCATTCTTATGGAACTCATTAGCTCATTAAACCTGAAAAATTCCGAATATTTATCAAAAGATAGGCTGATTAGTTACCATCACCAGTTGCGTCTAATATTTACATTAGGCTCACAGGTAAAAAACATCCTAGAAATTGGGATTTTTAATTCCCTGTTAACGGATCTCCTCAAACGCAATGGCTACAATGTCACCACTGCGGATATTGACCCCAGCTTAGAACCAGACATAATTTTGGATCTCACAACTGACTTTTCCACGCTCAAAGATAAATTTGACGCGATTGTACTGTTTCAAGTGCTAGAACACTTGCCTTATCAACAATCAGAAGAAGCCTTAAAACAACTTGCACTGATTACAAAGAAATTTTTAGTAATTTCGATTCCTTATAACGCTCAATTCTTGGCACTTCAAATAAAATATTCTTATGCACATAGGTCAAGGTATTTATTACTTCATCTGCCAAAATTTTGGAGTACAAAACCAGTTTGTAACGAGCATTATTGGGAAATGGGGCTAAAAGGATATCCCAAAAAGCGGATTTTAGACTCAGTTGCCAAAGCAGGATTAACCATCAAGCAAGAATTTACCGACCCCATCCATCCATATCACTATTTTTTAGTGTTGGAAAAAAATAGCAAGTAGCAGCATATTTAGCAGGGGTAGGGAAATCCGAATCACTCTATGGGGGCAAACAACGCTGAAAAAACAAGCGATCGCCTAAGCTATGCCTTTACAATCCTAATTGGTATCATGCCCTCTACTATTCTTCAGGTTTATCCTTGAAAGCAGATGGCTATGATGTAGCCACAGTCATAATTCAGATACTATTACCGTACCTTAAGAATCATGCTTGAACAAGGCACTATCAGTATCCATACTGAGAATATTTTCCCGATTATCAAAAAGTCGCTCTACTCCGACCACCAAATATTCTTGCGAGAACTGGTCTCCAACGCTGTAGATGCCATCCAAAAGCTGAACATGGTATCTCGTGCTGGGGAATACGCAGGTGAGACCGGCGAACCAGAAATTCAAATTGCCATTGACAAAAACAACAAAACCCTCTCCATTACCGACAACGGCATTGGGATGACTGCCGATGAGGTGAAAAAATATATCACCCAAGTAGCTTTCTCCAGTGCCGAAGAATTTATTCAAAAGTACCAAGGCAAATCAGACCAACCGATAATCGGTCACTTTGGTCTGGGCTTTTACTCCTCCTTCATGGTGGCGCAAAAAGTTGAAATTGATACCTTATCTTATAAAGAAGGTTCACAACCTGTTCACTGGAGTTGTGATGGTTCTCCACAGTACACCTTGGAAGACTCACCCCGGACAACTCGTGGCACCACCATTACCCTCACCCTGCAAGAGGAAGAAGAAGAATATTTAGAATCATCACGAATTAAGAATCTTGTCAAGACTTATTGCGATTTCATGCCAGTACCCATCAAACTAGAGGGTGAGGTGTTAAACAGGCAGAAAGCACCTTGGCGAGAATCTGCCAGTAGCTTGAGTCAAGAAGATTACTTAGAGTTTTACCGCTACCTATATCCTTTCCAAGAAGAACCGCTGTTGTGGGTGCATTTGAATACAGATTATCCGTTTATCATCAACGGGATTTTGTATTTTCCCAAAATGAAGCCAGATGTCGATGTAACAAAAGGGCAAATTAAGCTATTTTGTAACCAAGTTTTCGTCAGTGACAATTGCGAAGAAATTATTCCACAGTTTCTGGTTCCCATGCGGGGTGTAATTGATAGCGCTGATATTCCCCTGAATGTATCGCGGAGTGCCTTGCAAAGCGATCGCACCGTGCGGAAAATAGGCGATTATATAGCCAAGAAAGTAGGCGATCGCTTAAAAGAAGTTTATCGAGGCGATCGCGAACAATACATCAGCATCTGGAAAGACCTCAGCACCTTCGTTAAATTTGGTGTCCTCAACGACGATAAATTCAAAAAGCAAGTCGAAGACATCATCATCTTCCGCACCACCGCCAAGCTATCAGAAAAAACCGCTGACACCCCAGCAGTACAGGTACAATCAGAAGAAGGCGATGCATGGCAAGATGTCACCTCCCAAACGGCTGATTCCACCCCTCAATCCCCATACACCACCCTCAAAGAATACCTAGAACGTAACAAAGAACGCCACGAAAACCGCGTTTTCTACTGCACCGATCCAGCCACCCAAGCTACCTACGTAGAATTGCACAAAAACCAAGGCTTAGAAGTCCTATTTATGGACTCCTTCATCGACACACACTTCATCAACTTCCTAGAGCAAGAATATAACGATGTTAAATTCACGCGGGTAGACTCCGACTTAGATAACACCCTGCTGGATAAAGACAAAGCTAGCGAAATAGTTGACCCCACAACCAACAAAACCCGCAGTGAAGTCGTCAAAGAACTCTTTGAAAAAGCACTCAACAAACCCAGACTCAACATCCGCACCGAAGCTTTGAAATCAGACGACCCCCAAGGGACACCACCAGCAATGGTACTATTACCAGAAATTCTGCGCCGTCTGCGAGAAATGAACGCTATGATGCAGCAACAAAGCGCAGGGTTTCCCGAAGACCACATTTTGCTAGTAAATACCGCTCACCCCCTGATTCAAAATCTGGCGAACCTCAACCAAGGCAGTATAATTCAAGGTGATGGTCAGTCGCCCACAGGTCAATTGGTGAACATGATTTGCCAACACGTCTACGATTTGGCACTGATGTCTCAGAAAGGCTTTGACGCCGAAGGAATGAAATCCTTCGTCGAACGCTCAAATGAAGTCCTCACCAAGCTGACAGAACAAGCCGCAAAATAATCACCCTGGCAGAGCCGGGAAATGGTAGGGTGCGTTAGGGAACCGTAACGCACCTTCATTAGAGACGTTCCAATACGGTTCGGATAAGAAATATTTGATAAACCAAAAACCTTGTAGAGACGCGATATATCGCGTCTCTACATACCCTAAATCACCACGAAAAATCAGACGAGCGAACCGTATTGAGAGACGTTCCGGTGGAACGTCTCTACAATATATCGACCTAGGGCTTGCAAAATCGTCCCCTAAAGGAAGCAAAGCTTACCAGCGAATGTCTACTCTGGGCTGCTGCCTCATCTTCTCACATTGCTAATGCCGCAAGGATATAATATTGCACCTTACTGGATAGAAATTTAATACAATAAGAGATTGTGTTCAAGATAAATAGGATATTCTGAGTATGTCTCGTCGCTGTGAACTAACTGGTAAAAAGGCAAATAACGCCTTTGCAATTTCCCACTCCCACCGTCGTACCAAGCGACTTCAGTACCCAAATTTGCAAAGCAAGCGCGTTTGGTGGCCCCAAGGAAACCGTTGGGTTAAACTGAAACTATCAACCAAAGCCATCAAAACCTTAGAAACCAAAGGGTTACACGCAATGGCAAAAGAAGCCGGCATTAACCTCAATCATTACTAAAAATCGCTAATTCCTTAAAACATGTCCTATGTTGCGTGCATTTTCGTAGTAAGCGCTTCAGCGCTTTAGCCTCTACTACAACCCCACCAAAATTAATCTGGTAAATTATCAGACTAACTGCACAGAAGACTTCCACTCAAGCCTCCCCTAAGTCGGGAGGCTTTTAACTATCTAAGTGGACGGAAAAAATTATTTGTTGTCCGAAGCGATCGCTCCTTGGGTCTCGTTCACGGAGAGTCTCCGACAGTAGAAGACAAGCAATCGCAAACCGCAAGCGATCGCTTCATTCACTTCGGACATAGTTATGTTTATTTATTTCCATCCACTTAATAGACATCTCCAGAATTTAATTATGCGTTGCCCGATACCAAGAGACGTAGCAATGCTACGTCTCTACGTCTTTTCTGGAGATGTCTAATATTAATTTTTCATCAACTGATATGTTTTCTTTAACAGATGGGTACTATAAGTTTACTTTGCTAACAACAGCTTCAGGAAATCACCTGTTGCGGAAATACCTTTGGTAAAATTAATCTTAAATTATGACAGTATTATCCTTTTTCGGCGATAAATTCAATAATTCAGATAAAATCCGTATTTACCGGAATAATCCCCAATTGTGAAAAATGATATAACTCTAATAAATCGGATTTTTGGCGTAAATACCACATTGAAAAAACGGGAAAACATAGTAAATTAGTCACATAAATAAAATCTTTGCATTAGCCTGCGAAATTATTCGATAGGCTTAATTTTCAATTTCAAAAAAATACAAAAAGTAGTCAAATCCACTTGACAGGAAAGCAGCTATGTCTTCAAAACGCCAGCTAGTCAAGGCAATAAAAATATTATCCAAAAGGTTTAGTAAATTTAGCAATAAATATCTAACTATAATTAACAAGCCAATTAATTGGCTATTGCGGACTTTATTTATCACCCAAAGACGCCGAGAATCAACGAATGCCGGTTTTGTCTTGCCAACAGTGGCAATGGTAGCGCTTGTAGTTGTGCTGTTAACAACTGCGATTTTATTTAGGTCTTTTGATAGAAGTAAAAACGCTAGTAACGTGCGGGTAAATGAAGCAGTTCTCAATGCTGCGGCTCCAGCAATTGATAGAGCTAGAGCTAAATTAGATGCTTTATTTGAAGACCCAACATTACCACGAGGAACTCCCTCAGATAGCGCTTTATATGACGCTATTAAAAAAGATAAATACAGACTTGGTGATGAAACTCGTTTGAAGCTGGCTTATGACTTTAATGGTAATACTGGCATCCAGTCAAGTACCGCAAATTTGGAAAACGACGAAACTCTAAAAACAGCCTGGAAATTTGCCGTAGATACAGATAACAACGGCAAAAAAGACACCTATACTTTATACGGAATTTACTTCCGCTCACCGACTAGAAATACTACCACAGGGCAGTTTAACCGCAAAAGAAATCCCTTGGAAGCTAGAACCCCACCAATGGATAATGCCAATACAAACACCAACTGTCCAAGTGCTAGCGGTTTTTCTAGCCTGGTGGGTAATTCTAGTTGGTATAAACTGCAATCAGGCAATCTAGGTAAAAGCTTTTTTGTCTATACAGTTAATGTACCAATTACTAACACTGGTGGAAATACGGACTACGAAATCTATAAAGGAGATAAAGGTTTTGCCGCATTAGAATTTCAACAAGACCGAAGTCGGGTTCCTATAGCTTATAACGCAGTTTGGTCTGAACACGATCTAGAAATTACACCTGGTGCAGCCTTAGCAGTGAATGGGAGACTTCACACTAATGGCAACTTGCTCATTGGGGGAGGTGGTCCAGGTGATATTGAGTTACGGCAAGTCAGCAGTAAGTCATCGTGTTTTTATAACCAAGAAAATGGGCAGATTACTGTTGGAGGCAACGTAGGAACTGGAAGTATTGCTCAAAACACCGATCAAAAAGCTGCTAAAGTTCATTTTTATAAAGGTTTTGGCAATGCACCACTAAAAAATACAGCAGATATAGAGATTAAGAGTACTAGCAGATCTACTGATAGTGCCGGCGGTGGATCTATCGGCTTTAACGATGATGCATACAATCAACGCATTGCCAGGATGAAGACTGATGCGATCGCTCTTTGTTCATCATGTAACACTGCAACTACTGGTAGTGCTGTTAAATCAGCTGTTGCAGCTAGTGGCTACCCAGACGATATTAAAAAAAATGTTGACGAACGTGTTCAATCTTCTGATGATGACAGCACAGCGAGAAAGATTCTTGCAGATGAAATAGAACTTTACCTCAAAAACCGTACACGCCGCGTACCCTTCGCTGAAGTACCTTTTGGAGGAGACGCATTAACTAACTATAGCGCTATTACCTCTAGTTCATTTGAACCCCCAGCAATTTGGAGAGAGCCATTAGACAGCACTAACAAGTTAAATAATTTAGCTAGTGGTACAGATATTAAAGTCACTCCATCTCAGCTAGAGGCTACAGAACCAACAAAACGCAACCAAGAAGGTGTTCAGACTAAATTAGGCGATCGCATTTTTGTCGGTAACAACCTACCTGCATTATGGAAATTAGGTGACAAATATGTTGGCATGGATGGTCAACAGCGAATTTTTAATAACAGCAGCGCTGTTAACTGGACAAGACCACCTGGTTCTCGGCAAAGATGGCGTAACACTCAAATCCAAAGTCTTGGTGATCTGGGTATTTCAGCACGAAATGGCTTTTGGGAAAAAAACGCCGCGAAGATTCCAGAAAATGATTTAGATAACGTCGGTGGAGTCCGCATTGTAACTGGTGCTGGGATTTATGTTGATGGTCCTGTTAACAATCCATCCGGTCCTTATTACGGTCGCGACACTAATTCATTTTTGACACTTCCAACTGCTGCCCCAGGTTTCACTCCTGCTGCGACTGATATACTGGTCTGGCCCGACACCATGCCCATGAGTAGCCCTAACCTAACACAAACACTTAAGGGCGATTTACTAATGCGGGCAACTGCGGTATATCACTACAAAAATAACGCTGGTGATGACCAAACCCCGATAGCTTGTGTTAGTAGCTACCACGACCCCAGCTATAAATATTTGTTCTCCGATGGTAATAATAACGGCGTTAGAGATGCAGGCGATGTAGAATACAATTCCGCTAAAAATAGAGGTACTCTACCCAACGTCACAGAGCTAAATGATAGCAGCATTCAACAAGGTAGATCTAACAACGGTGTTGTTTACAACTTCCCTGGCAGAAGTACCTTTGCCACCTACAAAGCTCATCTAGCAAGACAAGCAAACTTAGTCTTTCCTAATGGGCGTCGAGTAAATCAACCCTTAAAGGATGCTCTAGATAAAATTGGCACTGGGACTACAGTACCGACAGGTGATACCAGTAACTTAGAACTGGCAGATTATTCAGCAATTGATACAGCCCTGTGTGCGATTTATATTCTCAATAATGAAACCAGTTTCGTTACTCCAACTAACCAGCCTCCTCATGGTGCTATCAAAGAAGCATCTTTCCTAGATGCGAGAGAAATTAAACAGGCTAACTTTGCAACTGCCACTGACCCTACCGACTATCTTTTAGACCTTGAACAGCGTCAACCCTTAGAAGTTCGGGTAACTGATATTAATCTAGCGCAGCTAATCACTACAGCGATTACAGGTACAGTTGGAGGCACAAGTACAGAATATCTGTTACCGATGAGTGGCATTATTTACGCCACCAGAGAAGATGCATTAATAGATAAAAGTAACACAACTGCTCAGTCAGAATTACTTAGCCCAACTGATTTTCGGCTTGACCCCACTCGTCGCCCCAATGGTATCCGCCTTTATAACGGTGATACCTTAGCAAGGAATAACAGCAATACTTTCACCGCTAGAGAAAAGGGTCTGATTTTAGCAACGGATTTACCTGCATATATCAAAGGTAGATTTAACTTGCACCGTACTGACACCAGCACTAGCACAGAAATTGAAGAATTTCAAACATTAGAATCTACCAGCTTCTACGATCGCAGCGATCCTCAAACCAAGTTTGCTTGTCGTCCAGGAAGAACAGGTTGTCCTACTGATGGGGGAGATTTCTGGCGATCGGCAACAGTTGTTGCTGATTCGATGACGCTGCTATCTAGCACTTTTGTCGATGGTGCCCGCAACCAAGGCGATTTTGACCTAAACAACAACACTGGTATTCCACTTACAAGCAACTTAAATCTAACCAGCTTGCCCACCAACATAAATAACCCTCGACTGAAAAACGGCTTTTTGGAAAACAACTACCTCACCAGTGCTGATTGGTGGCAACCAGTTAATGGAGTTGGTAATACAATTGTGCCAAAAACTGTATTAGGTTCCTACACAATCAATGGTGTAACACCAATTCAGCGACGGGCAAATGGTTTCCCCTTGTATGTGATGGAAATCTGCCGTGAAGAGTTGATTTCAAACTGTACGACTACTACTAACTGGAAGTGGGCGGTAGGATTTGATGTCAACGGAGACGGCGACTTAGAAGACACAGTTTCTTTTGACGCTAATGGAGACGGAACTGTAGATCCTAATGATACAGAGAAGGTAGTCAAAGCTAATAAATTAGGGCAAGCCATACGTGCTGCTAGAGTTTCTAACCCTGATACTAACAGTGACAACATACTCACTAGTAGCGAATTAAGTTGGACAGATAATACTGGATTCACTGGTTCTGTTGCCAAGAGTATCAGACAAAGACTTGGGGCTGGCGATACAGGTAGTTCGGCTTTAGTTGTGGGAGATAGACGTTATCCTCGACGGGTTGCTTTTGCGCGCAATGGCAACAACTTACTAGAAAGCAGTACTGGTATCTATAAACCTATGGGGGTAGGTTGTCCCGTAGACACCACAGGTAGTAACTTTAACGGAAACGGATGTAACACAACCGATGCAACAGCAACAAATCGTTACGGAATATCTGGAGGCAATATTAGCGCTCTCTGGTTCCGAACAACAAGTACAGGTGCTACCCCAGGCATTAACCCAACTTATAGAAATGACCAGTCCCTATTCTATTTGCCGCCGATTGATGGTTCTGACAGTGATGCTAATCCGGATTTAGATGGTCAACCAATTTTAGTACCTGTCTTGCAAATTCATGATGCAAATAGCAGACCAAATGATACTCTCAGGCAGGACTCAGCAATACAAACGCAGTTTAGGGATAATTGGCTAAAAAAAGCCGATACTGGCACCACCATATTTAATGTGACCTTCGTAGTTGGAAACAGTCCTAGTAGACCTAGTGAAGTGTCAGCAGGGTTGCAAAACTTAGTACGCTTTTTGGAAAGCTGGGAAGGTAGAACAACCAGAATTCGTGGTGGCTTTATTCAGTTAAAGCGGAGTAGCTACGCTACAGCGCCGATTTCACCCCTTTTGAAAAGCAGAGGGGTATTGGGTACTGACACTACAACTACTCTGGGTAATCTCAGCATATATGACTACCCATTTGATAATTACCCAATTGAAGACGGCGATGGTTTGTTACCTTTCTACTCAGCACCCACTCGAAACTGGGGTTTTGATGTCGGACTTTTGTCAGAGCAACCTGACTTGTTTGCTCAGAGATTTACTCAACCCTCTACAGGTCGTCCAAGTGAGTTCTTTCGAGAAGTAGGTCGAGATGATGTTTGGGTGAAAACATTGCTTTGTGCGGGTGAAGCAAATAACCGCACAGGAATCGTAACTACAGCAGGAGGCAGTGTTACTTACTCTACCAATGCTGTTCCTAACGAATATCGTCCACAAAGCTGTCCAAGCGTACCAAATGACAATGGCTAAACATCGGGTTTGAATATAGGGTAAATTGCCATGACGACAGCAAAACAAGCAAGCAAACAAACACTACAAGCTACTAAAGCTGGAAAAATACTTGCATCCTACTCAAAATCTCGCCAAGAGGGTTTCACGATAATCGAATCTTTAGTAGCGATCGTAGTCGTTAGCGTGTTGCTAGCAGCGATCGCTCCAGTCATTATCCTATCAGTCGCAACCCGCGTTCAAGCCCGAAGGGTAGAATTTGCAACCCAAGCTGCTAAATCGTATATAGATGGAGTGAGAACTAAGCAAATTGAACCCCCATCAGCCACTAGTGATAGCCTCCTTAAAGATTTTCCTGCTCCCACAAACCCAGGAAGCTTGAACTGTGCAGCAAACTCCTACTGCACAACTACAGGGACAACATCAACAGGAACTCCCCCATCTCCAACTAATTTGTATTGCATAGATTTTGATGGTGATAATACCTGCAAAAACAGTAGTACTACAGATATGGTTGTCCAAGTTTTTCGTAACAAAACCTCTACAACCGGATATGCCTTAGGGGTGCGGGTTTACAGAGCAAATGCTTTTAAAAGTGGCATCACTTTCAAAGCACTGAAAGATAGCACTTCAAACAATCCAATTAAACAGCAACAGACTTTCACTGGGGGAACTGGCTTAGGAAATCAGCAAGCACCATTAGTAGAAATGTCAACAGATATTACGGATACAGTACCTAGCTATGGCGACCTTTGCAACCGTCTTCAAGGTTCCGACCCAACTAACCAACCACTCGACAAAGGTTGTAGCACCAATTGAATCTTAATTCTTCAGCATCTGTTAATAAAAGGGAAACCGTAACATGATGAGTTCACTCAAATTTATACTGAGCCTTAAATTAAAATACTTTGGCATAAATAATAAAAATAGTGGCTTTACCCTAATTGAACTGCTAATAGGAATGGTGCTAGCTATACTGATCATCACCCCTTTATTGGGATTTATGATTGACATTCTAGACAGCGATCGCAAAGAACAAGCCAAAGCAACTAGCGAGCAAGAAATTCAGGCTGCACTTGATTTCATTGAGCGTGATTTACAGCAAGCAGTTTATATTTACGATGCTGATGGATTAACTAGAGACGGAGATAATACAACTCCTCCTACTCCTCCTACTATTCTTCCTGCTAATTCAGGAATTCAAAACCGAATACCACCCGTAAAGGAAGCTCCTAATTGTAAGCAAACCAACGCTGATGGAACTGTTTGCCAACCAATTCTAGTTTTTTGGAAGCGCGAATATTTGGCTGATAGTGTTGGCGTGACTTCTAAAACAGATACTGTTAAAGACGATGGCTTTGCTTATTCATTAGTGGCATATTACTTAATTACAAATCCGACTGGTGGTAATTCTACCTGGTCGCGTTCAGCACGCATTGGTAGATTTCAAATTCGAGGTAAAATTAGTGCGCCTTATTCTAATACTAAAGGCGAAGATTCTAGTCCTGGGTTTAATCCACCACCTCTAGACCCAACCATTCCTGGTTCTAGCCTCAAGGAAAAGATGAATCAATGGAAAGCAGACTCAGTAGCTTACACCGCACGAGCCGAGACTTTACTTGATTATATTAGCACTAGTGGACCTGCGATTACTTGTCCGACTAATTCAGAACCTATAGGAACTAACACATCTGGATTTTATGCTTGTGTAGAAGCGGATAAAGTATTGGCAAAGATTTACTTAAGAGGTAATGCCTATTTTCGCCTTAACAATAATAATCAAATTCAGTATTCTGACAATGTTGCTACTTATTTCCCTACTGCAAGCATTCAAGTGCAAGGACGCGGATTTTTACCTGCCAAATAACTTTTATAACTTCTGATAGTTAATTTACGAAAGGTAGTATGTATAGCGTGGGTTTATTAATGTTAAAAATAAATCATAAAAAATCTCTAGTAGCAACATTAAAGCAGCGATTAGCAGGTGAAAACCGCTACACTTCTGGGTACGTCGAACAGAATGCCGGCTTCACTCTGATCGAGTTGATAGCAGTAGTGGTAATGGTAGGAATTTTAGCAGCGATCGCCGCTCCTGGCTGGGTTGGTTTTACCAACCGACAGCGAGTAAATAAAGCTAACGATGTCGTCTTAGCTGCATTACAAGACGCACAACGACAAGCTAAAAAGAAAAAACTCAGCTATAGCGTTAGTTTTACAACTAATAACACTAATAAAGTTCCACAAATTGCCATACACCCTAGCGATTCTACACCTGATAATTACTGGCGTGATTTAGGTGGAGACTTAGAAATTAAACCACGACAAATATTGCTTGGTACAAACCTCAGTCATAGAAACACTAAGGGCAATTCTTTCATTTACGCTTCCGCCTATAATTCCAATGCACCACAAACAATTACTTTCAATTATATGGGTATTTTAGCAACTAAGACTGATAGTAATTCTTCTGATACAGGTTTAAAAGTTCTAGTAGCTGTACCTAACCCTGGAACTACCACAGCAAGTGAGCTAAAACGATGTGTCATTGTAGACACTCTTCTTGGAGGAATGCGAACTGCAAAAGATGACAAGTGTAACTAAATAATAAATGCGATCGCTAAACAATAATAAAAATTCCATAAAAATACCGAACCGGAAATTGCACATTCAGAGGAAACTTGAAATATCAGTGCGATTTTTGTTTATATATATCTCATGAGTGATGGCAAATTAGCCACATAGTAACTTTGACTAGATTTTTTGTCTTTGACTGGGCATACTAAAAAAGTGACCTAATAGCAATACAGTTTTTGCGCTATGACTGAGTACCTCGACTTTACTGTAGCCATCCCAACTTATAACGGTGAAAGTCGCTTGCCTGAACTTTTAGAACGACTACGAAATCAAATTTTCACGGAAAAATTATTGTGGGAAATCATTGTTGTAGATAATAACAGCACTGATAATACAGCTAAAGTCGTTCAGGCATATCAAGAAAATTGGCAATGTGCTTACCCATTAAAGTATTGCTTTGAACCTCAACAAGGAGCAGCTTACGCTCGAAAACGTGCAGTTGAAGAAGCGTCAGGGTTATTGATAGGTTTTCTTGATGATGACAACTATCCGGCATTAAATTGGGTGCAAGCAGCTTATGATTTTGCTCAAAAGCACACCCTCGCAGGAGCTTTTGGTAGCCAAATCTGGGGTGATTTTGAAGTCCAACCACCAGAAAACTTTCATAAAATAGCTTCTTTTTTAGCTATCACCGAACGAGGTAATGAACCCCACATATATCAGCCACAGATGAAAATGCTACCCCCAGGAGCAGGCTTAGTAGTCCGTAAACAAGCTTGGTGCGAAAATGTTCCGCAACATACTTTTTTAAACCACAAAGGTAGAGAAGCGGGTTTAGCAAGTGAAGATTTAGAAGTTGTATTGCATATTCAGCTTGGTGGTTGGGAGATTTGGTATAACCCAGAAATGCACGTTTATCATAAAATACCTGCTTGGCGATTGCAAAGAGAATATTTAATTCTTCTATTTCGCTGCGTTGGTTTAAGTCGTTATCATTTACGGATGCTGAGAACAAAACCTTGGCAAAGACCTTTAGCGAGCGTAGCATACTTCGTTAATGATTTACGCAAAATTATAATTCACAGTTTCAAATATCGACGTGCAATTAACAGTGACTTAATTACTGCTTGTGAAAGAGAATTATTAGTCAGCAGTTTCATCAGTCCTTTTTATCTTTTTAAAATAAAATATTTATTTGCTCCCAAGTAATAATATGAAAAATGACATTTGCCATTTAACTTTAGCTATTCCTACATATAACAGTGAAGACCGTTTAGCTAAACTTCTGGATAAGCTGAAAAGCCAGATTTTTGAAGAAAATATAAATTGGGAAATAGTTATTATTGATAATAATAGTAAAGATAACACTGCCCTTGTAATTGAGAATTACCAAAAAACCTGGAATAGTCAAATTTCGTTGAGGTACTTTTTGGAAAAAGAACAGGGAGCCGCATTTGCAAGGGTTAGAGCCGTAAAAGAAGCCAGAGGTGAGATAATCGCATTTCTAGATGATGATAATTTACCTGCATCTGATTGGGTCGCACAAGCTTATACCTTTGGTCAAAAATATCCTCAAGCTGGTGCATGGAGCGGTCAAATACATGGTGAATACGAGGTGAAACCGCCAGATAATTTTGAAAGAATTCAAGCTTTTATGGCTATTAGAGAGCACGGAAATGAATTCCATTTATTCGATCCAGATAATTTAAGGCTTCCTCCCGGTGCAGCACTTGTAGTTCGGAAACAAGCATGGTGCGAAAATGTGCCACAACGACCTAATTTAACAGGAAAATTACCAGGATTGATGGTACAAGGTGATGATTATGAACCATTGCTTTATATACACAAAGGAGGTTGGCAAATTTGGTATAACCCTGCCATGCATACCTATCATCAAATACCACATTGGCGATTAGAAAAAGATTATTTGATCAGCTTGGCTAGAGGCTGTGGTCTATGTCATTGTCAGCTACGCTTTATCAATGCCAAAACATGGCAAAAACCCATTGTGTTTGCTAGAACTTATTTAGCAAATTTACGGCGAGTTTTACGACATTTAGTTAAGTATAGAGGTCAATTAAACAATGATGTAATTGCACGTTTTGAAATTGAGTTTTACTTGAGTAGTATGATAAGTCCTTTCTATTCTTTAAAATGTTACTTTGTCAGTATTTTTGGGAAGAATAAGGTTGTAAAAACCTAGTAAACAAATCCCAAAGTGCCGAAGATTTCTGTCGTCATACCAGCATATAATTGTGCTAAAACTATTCAACAAACCATCGATTCCGTTTTAAACCAAACTTTTAGTGATTTTGAACTACTTATAATTAATGATGGTTCAACTGATGCAACTTCAAATGTTCTTTCACAAGTTAAAGATTTACGAATAAAAGTTTTTTCATATACTAATGCGGGTGGAAATGTGAGTCGGAATCGTGGCATTAACCATGCAATAGGAGAATTTATTAGTTTCTTAGATGCAGACGATATTTGGACACCTGATAAGCTAGCGACTCAGTTAAAGGCTTTAAAAGAAAATCCAACTACAAAAGTTGCTTATAGTTGGACAGATTATATTGATGAAAATGGTAAATTTGTCTCTTCAGGTACTCACATTAGTCTAAATGGAAATGTTTATGAAGAGTTATTGGTGAAAAATTTTTTAGAGAATGGTTCTAACCCATTGATTTGTAAAGATGCTCTGCTCGCAGTTGGTGGATTTGATGAATCTTTGGTTGCTGGTCAGGATTGGGATATGTGGTTGCGATTAGCGCGGGAATTCAATTTTGTCGCTGTACCATATGTGCAAATATTATATAGAATAAGTGCTAATTCTCTGTCTTGTAATCTTGCAAGACAGGAAAAAGCTTGTCTGCAAGTTCTTAATAAAGCGTACATTACAAGCCCTGAATCTTTACAGTATCTGAAAGCTTACAGCTTTGCAAATCTCTATAAATACCTCACATGGAAAGCTTTACAAAATCCGCTTAATCGACAAAAAGGTTTAGCAGGGGCTTTATTTTTATGGAAGTATATCAAAAATGATTCTTTGCGTTTAAAGAGTATAAATTTAACATTAATACTTTTATTTAAAATAGTCGTTATTCTGATGCTACCGTCTGCTTTGTCTACAGCATTATTAGGAAATATGAAGATACTTGCTAAGAAAGTGAAAAACGCCTGATATTTGCGGCTTTAACAATTTAATTGAAAAATACAGCAAATCTAATACACGTAGAGACGTAGCAGTGCTACGTCTCTACAAGGAGAGGGGTTTTATTATGTACTTCATTTACCTGAAATCTCCTGTAAATACCGCTAGTGCATTTACCATGTCTAGTTTATTTAATGAAAATAAATATTTTGAGAAACTCCTCTAACAGTGGCTTTTCGCTGGTAGAGATGTTGGTAGTTATTTTTATAATCGGGATATTAAGCGCGATCGCTTTCCCCAGTTGGCTAAGTTTTGTAAACACTCGTCGTCTCAACGTTGCCCAAGATGAAATTTATCGTGCCATGCGTCAGGCTCAAAGTCAAGCAAAAAAACAAAAATTAACCTGGCAAGTTAGCTTTCGTGAACAAAACAATATCGTTCAATGGGCAGTTCATCAAGCAAAAGCAGAACAATTCATTCCTGAAGCCGTCACTACCAACGATAAGCTATGGAATAATCTCGATTCAAATATTCGGATTGATAGTGAGACAACTTTAAGAAAACAAACTGTATCTGGGGCGTGGCGAGTTATATTTAATTACCAAGGCTGTCCTGTATACAATGTTGGAGATGAGTGTATTAACACATCACTACAAGCATTAGGACAGATGACTTTGTACATCCCAAATAGTCCTAAAGTCAAGCGTTGCGTGTATGTTTCGACAATTTTAGGGGCAATGCGAATGGCAAAAGAGCGTGCTACGGCTAACGAAAACGGCAAGTATTGCTATTAAGATATTTTTGGTTGATTTAAAACAAGGTATTGCGTGCTGAAATCACCAAAATACTCGAAACAGCATCTGATTATTTTTACTCGCTATCCAGAACCGGGAAAGACAAAAACTCGGCTGATACCTGCTTTGGGCAGTGTTGGTGCTGCGAATCTTCAGCGAGAGATGACTGAATATACATTATCTCAGGTTAAAGAATTACAAGCAAGCACTGCCATTTCTTTAGAAGTGCGGTTTGCGGGTGGTAATTTGCAATTGATGCAAGATTGGCTGGGGTCTGATTTAGTTTATCAGTTACAAGGTGAAGGCGATCTGGGTTCGCGGATGATGCGATCGCTCTTAAATTCCTTTCAAAATAATGCAGAACAAGTAGTTATCATTGGTACTGATTGCCCTGGTGTAAATCCTCAGATTCTCGCAACAGCTTTTAAGCAACTCCACGTCTTTAACTTGGTGCTTGGTCCTGCGGTAGACGGTGGCTATTATTTGATTGGTTTACAGCAGCCGTTTCCCGAATTATTGACTAACATCGATTGGGGAACTTCTCAAGTTTTATCACAAACTGTGGAGATTGCCCAGAAACTTAATTTATCAGTGGCTTACTTACCTACCTTAGCTGATGTTGACCGTCCAGAGGATCTGCCGATTTGGGAACAAGGGACTAGGGAGTAGGGAGAGGGGAGTGGAGGAGTGGAGGAGTGGGGGAG